>JBAIYN010000192.1:0-2119 GCA_037915775.1 Burkholderiales bacterium
GAACGAGCGCGTCACGCCGATGTTGGTTCCAGCGCGTCCGCCGCGCGTGGTGGAGCATCCCATCGTCCAGTTCTCGGCCGGGCACCTCCGGAGCGCCCATCCGCACCACTTGATGCTCCCCGACCCAGACCTCAATTGCCGGGGAAGCGACCTTGTACTCAGCAGCAATCCTGCGCGCGTCCATATCCGAGGCGCATTCGACGCTATCAATCCGAGCGATTTTGTCATCTGCCCCGATCCAGTAGAAGCGGTATAGTGGCATCTCCCAGACCCCCACCGTGTGGTGGTAAATTGGAGTGAGGCGCCGTCTATTCAGGTGCGGCAGAAAGTCAATTCGTTGTGCGTATGAAGGTGTCAGGGCGATCGCTTGAACACGTGGTCGCTTCCGGCGCGGGCTGAAGTACGATTCATAACGGGTCTCCCTTTTGGAGGCTCCATCGATGTCCGCGCCTGCCGGGTCGTCACTTCTGGACCACTTCTCGGCGCTGAAGGATCCGCGCCAATCGGCCAAGGTGGTGTATCCGCTGCCGGAAGTCCTTCTGTTGGTGCTGTCGGCGACGCTTGCCGGGGCGGATGACTTCGTCGAGACGGTGCTCTGGGGCGAGGAGCACCTGACCTTTCTGAGGCGGTTTTACCCCTACGAGCGCGGCATCCCGAGCCACGATACGCTGTGCGACGTGTTCGCCGCGCTCGACCCGGAACTGTTCAAAGCCTGTTTTCTTGCCTGGATCGATGATTTACGCGACAGCGACCCCGAGATTATCGCGATCGATGGAAAAACCTCCCGACGCAGCCACGACCGAGGCAAGGGACGCAACCCCTTGCATCTGGTTTCAGCCTGGGCGGCGCGGCAGCGGATCGTCCTCGGCCAGCAGGCGACGGAAGAGAAATCCAACGAGATCACCGCCATTCCGCTGTTGCTGAAGCACCTCGATCTGAAAGGCACCCTGGTCACCATCGATGCCATGGGAACGCAAACCGAGATCGCCCGCGCGATCCGTGACGGCGGCGGCGATTACTGCCTTTCGTTGAAACAAAACTGGCCCGCCGTGCACGCCGAGGTCGAACAACTGTTCAACGACCCCGCGAACGCCGCGCTCTTCGAAACGGAAGAGACCGTGGAGCTGACCGGTGGACGGATCGAAACCCGCCGCCACACGGTGTGCCACAAGGTCGACTGGATGACATCGGACCGGCGTTACCCGGGAGAGCCGGTGTTTCCCGACCTGGCGATGATCGGTCGGATCGAAACCGCGGTCGAGCGGAACGGAAAGACCGAGTATGAAACACGCTATTATCTCTGTTCGCTCGCCATGTGCGCATGGATGTTTGCCCGCGCAGTACGCGCCCACTGGGGTGTCGAAAACCGACTGCACTGGGTGCTCGATGTCATCTTCCGCGACGACCTGGCACGGTTCAGAACCGGCGACGGACCACAAAACATGGCCATCGTGCGACATACCGCGCTCAACCTGCTCTCCCGTGCCAAACCAACGACCAGCCTGAAGAACAGGCGGAAACGCGCCGGTTGGAATGTCGATTACCTCGAGGCACTCATTCGGCACACCGCATGATGTTCAAGCGATTCCCCTGGCCCCAACAACGGCCCGGCAAGGCGGAAGATAACCCGCCTTTCGAGCGTTTCAGTGATCTGGCCCAGGGACGAGTCCCGCCAATCGACATAGACCTCTGGTCCGAACTGACCAGCGGCCGGCCGATCACCCGGGGATCGGGCAGGCCTTTGAAAGTGTAATAGTCATGACGACATGCCCTGTCGCGGACGCCTGTGCGAATGCCTCTTGCAGCGCCGCGAGAATCGTATCGATCGGCCCGGCCACATAGGTGGCCATTGGCCCTGGCTGTATGGTCAATCCATGCTTGCGCAATGCTCGCTGGACCGCGTCTATCGCAGGCGTAAGGTGTTCCTGGCGCAGCGGGTAGATTGCGACCTGTGCGCTCGCCACCGTTGCATCGCCGCTCTCCGTGCTCATCGATTGACCCTATCCGGTTGACGTGCCTTTTGCCGATCTCGCAGGAACGCATCGACAATCTCCGACAACGGCTCGGCCGGGTCCTCGACGAATTCGTATCGCGCCCTGACGACCTTCTTGGTGAGCGG
>JBAIYN010000519.1:0-1942 GCA_037915775.1 Burkholderiales bacterium
GTGCCGCTGCCGGCGGACGTGATTGCCTGGCTGAAGGAATTCACCGCAGAGCATTACCGGCCGGAGCCGAAGCAGCGCCGCCGGCCGGCCTCGTTCTCCGCCCCGTCGCAGCGCGGATCGAAATGACGGACCGGGAGCAGGACGACAACTTTCTGTCGCGGTGGTCGCGCCGCAAGGCGCAGGCGCGCCGCGCGGCCGAGACGCCGCTGACACCGGCGCCGCCGCCTGCAGCGCTGAAGCCACCGGAGCCCGCCCGCATCGCCGCGACCGAGGCGCCCGCGGCGGCCGCCGCGGCCGCTGATACAAGATCCAGCGAGCCTCCGCCGACGCTCGCCGACGTCGCACGACTGACGCCGAATTCCGACTTCACGCGCTTTGTCGCCGCCGATGTCGATTTCGACGTCAAGAACGCAGCGCTGAAGAAGCTTTTCGCGGATCCGCACTTCAACGTGATGGACGGGCTCGACGTGTACATCGATGACTACAGCCGTCCCGATCCGATCCCGGCCAGCATGCTGGCGAGAATCGCGCAGGCGCAGTTGCTCGGCTCTGCGACACGGTCAGAGCAGTCGCGCGCAGCCACTGGCGCGAGCGATCCTGGCGCGAACGAGTCGGCCCCATCGCGCCCCCGCATCGACGCGCCGCAACCGGAGACGATTGCCTCGGATGAAAACGCTGATCTGCAATTGCAACCGCACGATGCCGCTGGATGCAGCGGCGTTGAGCCAGGCGCTGACGAAGACAGCGGGCGCGAGCGGCGCCGGACTGGATAGCGTCCACACGCTGCTGTGCCGGCGCGAAGCCGGTGCATTCCTGCGCGAGGCGGCAGAGACGGCCGCGCGCGGCGATACGCTGCTGGTCGCCTGCACGCAGGAAAGCCGCCTGTTCACGCAACTCGATGCGGAAACACGGGAATCGGCGCCGCGCGCTCAACCCATCCGTTTCGTCAACATCCGCGAGACCGGGGGCTGGTCGCGCGATGCGCGTTCCGCTACGCCGAAGATGGCGGCGCTGATCGCCGCCGCGCAGTTGCCATCGCCTGCGCCGGTGGCCACGGTCAGCTACCGCTCGGGCGGCCGTTGTCTGGTGATCGGCACGTCGGAGGCCGCTGAACACGCGGCCGCGATGCTGTCCGACAGGCTCGATGTCACCCTGCTGGTCGAGCGCGCCGGCGGTGCGCTGGGACAGGTGCGCGAGCACGCAGTGCACAGCGGCCAGCTGGTGCACCTGTCGGGCTGGCTCGGTGCGTTCGAAGCCGAGTGGGAAAGCCGCAACCCGATCGACCTCGACCTGTGCACGCGCTGCAATGCATGCATCGAGGCCTGTCCAGAGCACGCGATCGATTTCAGCTACCAGGTCGACCTCGCGGTCTGCCGCAGCCACCGCGATTGCGTCCGCGCCTGCGGTGTGGCCGGCGCGATCGACTTCACGCGCGAGCCGCAGAAGACGTCCGAACGATTCGATCTCGTGCTCGACCTGCGCGAGCGGCCCGCGTTCACGATGCACCAGTTGCCGCAGGGTTACTTCCACGCGGGCGGCGACGAACGCGCTCTGGTCAAGGCGGTCTTGACTCTGCGTGAACTGACCGGCGAATTCGAGAAGCCGAAGTTCTTTTCCTACCAGCCGAGCCTGTGCGCGCACAGCCGCAACGAGAAAGTCGGCTGTTCCGCCTGCGTCGAGGTCTGCTCCGCGCGCGCGATCCGCAGCGAGTTCTCGATGAAGGGCAAGCCGCGCAGCACGGCTCCGGCGCGCGGCCCCGATGCGCCGCCTGTGCGCCCGAGCGGCGGCGTCATCGTCGTCGAGCCGCATCTGTGTGCAGGCTGCGGCGCCTGCACGACCGTGTGTCCGAGCGGCGCGATCTCGTTTGCCTACCCCGCGCCGGTCGACCAGGGCCGGCGCCTGCGCACGCTGCTGGCTGCCTACGCCAACGCCGGCGGGCGCG
>JBAIYN010000624.1:0-2246 GCA_037915775.1 Burkholderiales bacterium
TCCGCATGACCTTCGCTGCCCGCTTCCATCAGCGCGGTGCGGCCGTCCTGCGCACGCGCATTGGGATTTGCGCCATGGTCGAGCAGCGCCTGCAGGATTGGCGTGTTGCCGCGATCCGCGGCAAGCATCAGGGCCGTCGTGCCTACGTCGGCGGCGGCATTGGGATCGGCGTGATGGTCGAGCAGCGACTGGACGGTCGTAAGATCCCCGATTTCGGCGGCCAGCAAGAGAGGCGTCCAGCCGTTGTCGTTGCGCGCATTAGGATCGGCGCCGCTGTCCAGCAGAAGCTGGGCAACGGCGGGTCGTCCATTGGCGGCGGCGTGATGCAATGCGGTCCAGCGCAGGGAATCAGTCTGCTGGATCAGCGTCTGCGTAACCGTCGTTGAACCCTGCGGGCGCGCACGCGAGCGGTCGATCCTCGCTGCCTCTTCAAGCAGGGCCAGCGCGGCCTCGCGATCGCCTTCACCGGCGGCAATCATCAGCGGCGACGTGCCGTTCCTGTCCTGTGCTTCGAGTCGCGCCCCAGCAGCGAGCAGCGCCTTGACCAGATCGGTGCGCTGAGCCACGCAGGCGGCGATGAGAGGAGTCCAGCCGTTCTCGTCCGCGACATTCGCGTCGGCGTGGTGCGCGAGCAGCAGGCGCAGAACGCGGACATCACCGTTATCGGCGGCGGTGAGCAGTGCGGTCCATCCGGCAGAATCCCGGGTGTTCACATTAGCGCCGGCGTCGAGCAGTATGGCGACGAGCGCCGTGTCGGAGCCCTCGGCCGCCTGCATAAGCGCGGTGGTGCCGTGGCTGTCGGCGGCGTTCGGATCGGCTCCCGATGCGAGTAGTTGCCGGACCGATTGCCGGTTGTCCTTGTCGGCCGCTTCGAGCAATCGCTGGTTGGCAAGCTGCTGTTGCGCGGCTGTCAGTTTGCGCGGCGGGGATACCGCGGAAACACTCTGGCCCCATGCCGCGCATGACGGCAAGATGAGCGCGAGCACTAGCAAAACGCGCCGATGCATGGAAATGAGAGCCAGTGCTTTGATTTTAAGGCGGCACAGAGCCCGCTTCAACGGCTAGGTTGCGCGTTCGTGCTCGTAAGCATGCGCGAGGCGCAGTACGGTGGGTTCATCGAAGTGCTTGCCCAGGATCTGAAGTCCGATGGGGAGCCCCTCGCGCGACTGGCCGCAAGGGACGGAAATGCCGGGGACGCCCACGAGGTCGGCGGTGACGGTGTAAATGTCGGCCAGGTACATCGCGAGCGGGTCATCGGTTCTTTCACCCAGCTTGAATGCGGGCGTGGGGCTGGTCGGGGTGATAATCGCATCCACGCGCTCGAATGCCTGCTCGAAATCGCGCGTGAGGAGAGTTCGAACGCGCTGGGCTTTCAGGTAGTAAGCGTCGTAATAGCCGGCGCTGAGCGCGTACGTGCCCAGCATGATGCGGCGCTTGACCTCGACGCCGAAGCCATGGTCGCGGGTTCGGCGATACATATCGGAGAGCGATTTGGCGTCTGCGGCGCGGTAGCCGTAGCGCACGCCGTCGTAGCGCGCGAGATTCGCAGACGCTTCGGCAGTGGCGACCAGGTAGTAGGTGGGGATCGCGTATTCGGTGTGCGGCAAAGAAATGGGGACGACTTCACAACCGACCTGAGCCAGCTTCTGAATTGCGGCTTCGACGGAGGTCTGAACTTCCGCATCCAGGCCTTCGCCAAAGTACTCCTTGGGAACTCCAAGCCGCAGGCCCTTGACCGGCTTGCCAATTTCGGCAGCGTAATCGGGCACGGGAACGTCAGCGGAAGTGGAATCGAGTGGATCGCGGCCGGCGATGATGCCCAGCAGGATGGCCGCGTCCTTGACCGTCTTTGTCAGCGGGCCGATGTGGTCAAGCGAAGAGGCGAAGGCGATCAGCCCGTAACGCGAGACCCGGCCATAGGTCGGCATGAGTCCGACTACACCGCAAAACGATGCGGGCTGGCGGATTGAGCCACCGGTGTCCGAACCGAGCGCGGCGACGGCTGTCCCGGCCGCCACTACGGCCGCAGAACCGCCCGACGAGCCTCCCGGCACCCGGCTGCGGTCGCGCGGATTGCGTACCGGACCGAAAGCCGAATTCTCATTCGACGAGCCCATGGCGAACTCATCGCAGTTCGTCTTGCCCAGGACGACTGCGCCCGCGCTTTCCAGGCGAGCGACCACAGTGCAGTCGTACGGAGGAATGTAATTACCCAGGACCTTCGATCCTGCGGTGGTGCGAACGCC
>JBAIYN010000425.1:0-2310 GCA_037915775.1 Burkholderiales bacterium
GACGCCTGCCTCATGGTCGGCCGAGTCCGCGGGATTTGCGGGAGTCCCTTCACGCCAAAGGCAAGAAGCGCGGGATAACGCATCGGCCACCTACGCTGAACAAGGCAAAGTTGTCGACCCAACAGGCGATTGCCGTGTCCTGCCCGCAGCGCAACACCAGCGTTCGATTGTCACATTCGGTTTTCATACGCTTGTTAGTTTTCCCGCACGCGGCTACGGGGGATTTCATGACGCTCGGTGCGATGTGCTGCGGTTCCGCGTTACGCAGGTTCCTTGGCGGATTGGTCGCGTTGCTGCCGATGTGTATGTTCAATCAGGCGGCGGCTCAGGGCATTGCAGTGTCGGTCGGCGCGGACGAAGCGCTTTCCTATCCGAGTACGCTGACCGATCTGCCCGACGAGCACACGACGATCTTTCCGCCGGCGGCGGGCGCGAGCAACTACCTCGTCTTCGCATCGAGTGCCGTCAAGGGAGGCTCGGGCGGCACGGTCGTGCTGCAGACGTCGGATCTGACGAACTTCCAGTTCGTCAATGGCTATGCCGCGCAGGTGATGACGCCGCCGCTGGCGTTCACGACCTGCAAGACTTACTACGATCCCGAGTTCGACCTCAACTACGCTGCGCCAGGATCGGTGGCGCAGGATCCGACGCTGCCGCCGGGCAATCTGATCATGCTCTTCGAGGCGGAGAATCATTGTCCGGGCGGCGTTTGGCAGCATGACTTTTATGCCACCGTCGGTTTCGCGCGCTCGTCGGACAACGGGAAGACCTGGCCTGCCCCTGTGGACAGCGAATTCGGCGGAACCGATCGATATCCGGTGCTGAAAAACGCGACCCCGCAGCCGACGACGGCACCCGCTTCGCCGACGGCGATCGGAGATGCGATTCCGAGCGGCATTGTTGCGTCGAGCAGCAACGGCGACACGTACCTGTACGCCGTGTACGTCGCCCCCGGACCGGGCAACGACGGCATGCTGCGCATCGCGCGCGGCAAGCTCGGCGCGAGCGGGCAGGTCGCATTCCAGAAGTGGTATCAGGGCGCGTTCGCCGAACCGGGAATCGGCGGCCGCGACAGCGCGGTCCTGCCTTCGCGCGGGTGCACCGGCCGCCAGGGCATGGGCCAGATCAGCTATGACGATGCGCTGCAGCTCTATGTGCTGACATTCGTCTGCGTTGACGTGCAGACCGATTCAACCGGCACCAGCGTTCCGTATCAGGCGAGCTGGTACTTTTCGACCGCCACCAGCCTGGAACTGCAGAACTGGACACCGCCGCAGGTCGTCGCGAATTCCACGTACCCGATCGTGACCGGTTGTGCAACTGATGGTTCGGGCCAGTCCTTCGACGGCTGGTATCCGTCGCTGATGTCGCCCGGTTCAGCCGCGGGGCACATGGCGAATAGCGGCACGGTGTTCTTCATGAGCGGCTGCGATCGCGGCAAGCGGGTCTTCCTTTCGCGCGCGTTCACACTGACCCAACCACCACCGAGCACGAGCGGGATCACGGCGAGCGCAGTGGTGGCGGGCACCAAGAGCAGCCAGACCGTCTCCGGTCTGGTCGAAGTGCACACCAGTCCCTCCTGCGCAACGCAGCAGGTGTGGGTCGCGGTCGAACTCATGCCGCAGAAGTTGCTGCTGTTCCTCACGCCCGCGGGATTCACTACCGCCAGCGGCAATGTATTTCCGCCCTACGCGCAGATCCAGGGCGCAGGAACTGTCACGTTCCCGCTCGTCACTTCGCTGAATTTGACCGGATACGAGGGCACGACCGTGTACGCCGGCTATGGCTGCGATACGTCGGATTTGCTGGCGAATCAGCAGTACCGGGCGATCTATACGGTTCAGTAGCGGCGTCGGACGCCTGAGGTCGGCAGACGTTCCGCTGTCTCTTCCGATCCGGTCAGCAGCAACGCAATCAACACTCGGAGCCATTGGCCGTCGGGACTCCTGCTCAATGCACTCAGGACTTCGTCGCAAGGCCAAAGCAGAAAGAACGAAAGGAGTCACGCCATGCAGCTCTGCCGCGTCAACTGGCACGGCCCTCGCCGCAAATGTGCTGCCGCGACATCGGGTTTGACTTCGCTTGCGCGGGCGGCGTGCGTTGCGTTTGTCTTTGCGAATTCCGGCCTTGCGTTCTCGCAGCCAACACTGACCTATATCCCTGGCTCGACGGTGAAGCTGGACCAGGTGATCGGCGATTGCGACTACCAGGTACAGGCACAGAAGGGTGTCTGCCAGCCGACGACCAGCCAGACCGTCACGCGCTACAACATCCTCGGCAACGGCCAGGGCGGCTCGTTCGAAGCCAACG
>JBAIYN010000622.1:0-3168 GCA_037915775.1 Burkholderiales bacterium
CTGGCGATCGCCAGTCACTAGACGAGTCGCGACAGGATTCAAGAGAGAGAACATGAAGCTCACGCATGATTTCATCGAACGCAATTCGATGCTGATGATCGTGCTGATCGTGCTGGTGGTGGCGGTCGGCGGGCTGGTGGAGATCGTTCCGCTCTACTTCCAGCGCCAGACGATGGAGCCGGTGGCGGGCATCAAGCCGCTCGAGCCGCTGCGGCTGGTCGGCCGCGACATCTACATCCGCGAGGGCTGCAACAACTGCCACTCGCAGATGATCCGGCCGTTCCGCGCGGAGACGCTGCGCTACGGCCACTACTCGGTCGCGGGCGAATTCGTCTACGACCACCCGTTCCTCTGGGGCAGCAAGCGCACCGGCCCGGACCTGGCGCGCGTCGGCGGACGCTACTCGGACGACTGGCACCGGATCCACCTGAACAATCCGCGCGATGTGGTTCCCGAATCGAACATGCCGGGTTACCCCTGGCTGGCGAGGAACAGCGTGGAAGGCGTCGACGTGCAGGCGCGGATGAAGGCGCTCACGCGCGTCGGCGTCCCGTACGCCGCCGACGACATGGCCAAGGCGCCGGAAGCACTGAAGGGCAAGACCGAGCTTGACGCACTGATCGCGTACCTGCAGGGGCTGGGCGTGCAGTTGCGCAACGTCCGCTAGGAGAAGGCGATGGACATCAACACCGTGCGCTCGATCCTCACCGTGCTGGCCTTCGTCTCCTTCATCGGCATCGTCTGGTGGGCCTATCACCGCAACAGCCGTGCCGGTTTCGAAGAGGCCGCCCAGTTGCCCTTCGCCGACGAAAGCCAACCCGGACAGCACTAGACAGATTCAGGAACTCGACATGAGCGATTTCTACAGCGTTTTCTGGGATTACTACGTCGCGATCCTGACGATCGCGAGCGTGATCGGGTGTGCGTGGCTTCTGTGGAGCCAGGGCAGGCGGCGTGTGACGATCGTGCCGGGGCAGCAGGCGGACACGACCGGCCACGTGTGGGACGGCGACCTGCGCGAGTACCAGAACCCGATGCCGCGCTGGTGGATCCTGCTCTTCTACATCACGATCGTGTTCGGGATCCTGTACCTGGTTCTTTATCCCGGGCTGGGTACCCAGTTCAAGGGCATCCTGGGCTGGAGCCAGGCCAAGCAGCACGCCGACGAGGTCAAGGCGGCCGACGCGAAGTACGGGCCGATCTTTGCCGCTTACCTTGCACAGCCGATCGAAAAGGTGGCGTTTGACGCGCGCGCGCATCAGATGGGCGAACGGATCTTCCTGAACAATTGCGCGCAGTGCCACGGGTCGGACGCGCGCGGATCGCGCGGCTTCCCGAACCTGGCCGACAACGTCTGGTACTGGGGCGGCAGTCCCGACGCGATCAGGGAGACGATCACCAACGGGCGCCAGGCGGCGATGCCGCCGATGGCCGCAGCCGTCGGCGGCGCCGAGGACGTGGCGGACGTGGCGAATTACGTGCTGTCGCTGTCGAATTCGGCGAACGACTCGGTGCGCGCCGCGCGTGGCAAGGAGAAGTTCGCCGCCTGTGCCGCATGTCACGGTCCCGACGGCAAGGGCAATCCGGCGCTCGGTTCGCGCGACCTGACGCAGAAGGCGTGGCTGTACGGCCAGACGATCGCCGGCGTGACCGAGACGATTACCAAGGGTCGCGGCGGCGTGATGCCGGCGTTCAAGGGCAGCCTGTCCGATGGAGAGATCCATCTGGTCGCCGCGTACGTCTATTCACTGAGCCACGAGCCGGCCGCCGCGCCGGCCAAGCAGTAGCGTTGCGTGGGCGACGCCGGGCTGGGTGACCGGCGTCACGGATCCGGATCGGCGATTGACCCACGCCAAGTTCTGCGCGGGCGCTTCTGCGACAGTCGTGCCGATGTGTGACCCTGTCAGTTACACGGGCGGAGGTCGCGTGCAGAATTCATTTGTGATCTTGATGGCATGGACAGCGTGGTAGAAGCCAAACGGGCGGATCGGGCAGCGGGCGATGCGGCGAACGTCGCAGCGGGCGCCGCGCCCAAACCCGTCGAAATCGTCGAGTCGCTCTATCAGAAGCGCAAGGAGATCTACCCGCGCGCGAAGATCGGCGATTCCCTGGGCTGGTTCCAGAAGTGGCGCTGGGCGACCATCTGGGCTACGCAGATCGTGTTCTACGGCCTGCCCTGGCTCACCTGGAACGATCGCCAGGCGCTGCTGTTCGACCTGGTGGCGCGCAAGTTCTACATCTTCGGCTTGGTGCTGTGGCCGCAGGACGTGATCTATCTGTCGGCGCTGCTGATCATTTCCGCACTGTCGCTGTTCCTGTTCACCGCGGTTGGAGGCCGGCTGTGGTGCGGCTACGCCTGCCCGCAGACCGTGTACACGGAAATCTTCATGTGGATCGAGCGGCGCATTGAGGGTGACCGCGCCAAGCGCATGCTGCTCGACAAGCAGCCGATGTCACCGCGCAAGTTCGCGTTGAAGAGCGCCAAGCACATCGCCTGGGTCGCGATTGCCCTGTGGACCGGCTTCACCTTCGTCGGCTATTTCACGCCGATCCGCGAACTCGGAGCCGAAATACTCGCGGCGCAGATGGGCGGCTGGTCGGCGTTCTGGATCCTGTTCTACGGCTTCGCGACCTACGGCAACGCGGGCTGGATGCGCGAGCAAGTGTGCAAGTACATGTGCCCGTATGCGCGATTCCAGAGTGCAATGTTCGACCAGGACACGCTGATCGTGACCTACGACGGTGCCCGGGGCGAGCCGCGCGCGCACCTGTCGAGAAAGGGCAACCGGCGCGAGGACCGCCGTGCGCGCGGGGAGGGCGACTGCATCGATTGCGGACTGTGCGTGCAGGTCTGTCCGACCGGAATCGACATCCGTCACGGGTTGCAGTACGAATGCATCGGCTGCGCGGCGTGCATCGATGCGTGCAACTATGTGATGGACCGGGCCGGCCTGCCGCGTCATCTGATCCGCTACACGACGACGCATGCGCTGAGTGGCGGACTGACGCGCGCGCAGACGTGGAAGCGCGTGCTGCGGCCACGCGTGCTGGTCTATGCCGGCGTGCTGCTGGCGATCATCGCCGCGCTGGTGGTCGCGCTCGTCGTGCGCGTCCCGCTGAAGGTCGACGTGATCCGCGACCGCGGCGCCCTTGCGCGCGAGGTCGACG
>JBAIYN010000463.1:0-5877 GCA_037915775.1 Burkholderiales bacterium
AGTTCGTGCGCGCGCGCCTCGAGTTCGCCGATGCGGCGGCCGAGTTCGGCGCTCTGGAGCGCGAGTCTCTCGCGGTCGATCAGCACGCCGGTGCGTTCCATCTCGAACAGGATCTTCGACACCGGCAGCTCGATCGACTGGTAGATGTACGCGAGCTGTGGGTGGTCCTCGATGCGCGGCCACATCGCGCGGTGCAGCGCGAGCGTGACCTCGGCGTCCTCCGCGGCGTAGTCGGTCGCGCGGTCGAGCGCCACTTCGTCGAAGCCGATCTGGTTCGCCCCCTTGCCGCACACCTCCTCGAAAGTGATCGTCTTGCGGCCCAGATGGCGCGCGGCGAGCGAGTCCATGTCGTGGCTGCGGTGCGCCTCCAGCACGTAGCTCTGGAGCAGCGTGTCGTGCGCGATGCCGCGCAAGAGCACGCCGTGGTTGGCGAACACGTGCGCGTCGTATTTCAGGTGCTGGCCGACCTTGCGGTGGCGTTCGCTTTCGAGCCAGGGTTTCAGGCGATCGAGCGTGCCTTGCAGCGGCAGCTGCTCGGGAACCCCGGGATAGCGGTGCGCGAGCGGGATGTAGCAGGCCTCGTGCTCCTGCACCGACAGCGAGATGCCGACCAGCTGCGCCTGCATCGGGTCGAGCGACGTGGTCTCGGTGTCGATGCAGGTCAGCGCCGCTTCGTTGATCCGCCGCAGCCACGATTCGAGCTGCGCTTCGGTAAGCACCGTCTCGTAGCGCAGCGCCGGCGTGCTCGCCGCGGGCGCTTCGGCGGCCGGCGCCGGCGCCGCCTGCTCTTCGCCGAGCTCCTTCAGGAAGCTCCTGAACTCCCAGCGCGTGAAGAGATCGCGCAACCTGGCGGTATCCGGTGCGCGTGCGCGCAGCGCGTCGAAGTGCGGCACGTGCGCGGCCATGTCGCTGTCGGTCTTGACGGTGACGAGCGTCTTCGCGGTCGGCAGCCAGGGCAGCGCCTTGCGCAGGTTGTCGCCGACGACCCCGGAAAACTTGTCCGCGCTGGCGACGATCGCATCGAGCGAGCCGTATTCCTGCAGCCATTTCGCGGCCGTCTTCGGGCCGACCTTTTCCACCCCCGGCACGTTATCCACGCTGTCGCCGACCAGGGTCAGGTAGTCGACGATCTGGTCCGGCCGCACGCCGAACTTGGCGACCACGCCGGCCACGTCGAGCTTCTCGTTGCTCATCGTGTTGACCAGCATCACGTGGTCGTTAACCAGCTGCGCGAGATCCTTGTCGCCGGTGGAGACCACCGTGCGGACACCGTGCGATTCGGCATGGCGCGCCAGCGTGCCGATCACGTCGTCGGCCTCGATCCCCTCGATCTCGAGCACCGGCCAGCCGAGCGCTTCGACCGCCTCGTGGATCGGCGCGATCTGCGCGGCCAGATCGTCCGGCATCGGCGGCCGATGCGCCTTGTATTCGCGATAGATGTCGTCGCGAAAGGTCTTTCCCTTGGCATCGAACACGCAGGCGAGATAATCCGCCGGCACCTGCTCGCGCAGCAGCTTCATCATCGAGATGAAGCCGCGGATCGCGCCGGTCGGCTCACCCTGCGAGGTGCGCAGGTCGGGCAGCGCGTGAAACGCGCGATACAGATAGCTTGAGCCATCGACCAGCAACAGAGTTTTCTTGGAGTCAGCCATGCTCGATCGTCAGAAGAACATCCCCAGCCTGCGCGCGGTGACCACGCCCGAGCGCGCAACCAGCCAGAAAGCGCGCGAATCGTGGCAGATCTGGGGGATTATCTCGGAGTTCGTCGAGGCCGCCGAACGGCTGAGCGAAATCCGCCCGGCGGTGTCGATCTTCGGCAGCGCGCGCGCCAAGGAAGGTACGCCGATCTATGGCCAGACGGTCGAGATCGCGCGCAAGCTGTCGGATGCCGGCTTCGCGGTGATCAGCGGCGGCGGCCCGGGCGTGATGGAGGCCGCCAACCGCGGCGCGTTCGACGGGCGCAGTCCGAGCGTGGGCCTGAACATCGAGCTGCCGTTCGAGCAGCACGGCAATCCGTTCCAGGACATCTCGCTGCGGTTCCGCCACTTCTTTGCGCGCAAGGTCGCGTTCGTCAAGTACGCCGCCGCCTATGTGGTGATGCCGGGCGGGTTCGGCACGCTGGATGAACTGACCGAGGCGCTGACATTGATCCAGACCCGCATGGGCCGGCGGATTCCGATCGTGCTGGTCGGATCGGAATTCTGGGACGGGCTGCTGGCATGGATGCGTGGGGCGCTGGTCGCGCAAGGCATGATCGCCGATACCGACCTGGACCTGATGCGGCTCGTTGACGACGCCGACGCCGTGGTGGATGCGATCTTCGATTTCTACGAGCAGCGCGGTTTCGCTTCGACGCCGGCGGAGCGCGAACAGTTGCTCTACCTGTAGGCCGGGAAAGCGCCCCGAGCGTAAAATTCGTCGCCATGAAACGCCTGTCGCCGCTCGTCTTCGGACTGCTCTTCATCGCGGGCAGCACGGCGCTGGCGCAGCCGCTCGACAAGCCCCCGGCGGTCACGGATGCTCCGCGCGTCGAGCTCAAGGGTCCGGACGCCGCCTCGAGCACGCCGCTTGCCGAACCTGATGCCTCCGACTTGCTGCCGCCGAAGGTTCAGACAAAGCCCGAGGCGCGCATCGAGCAACGGCGCCAGCATGGCCACGTGGTCGAAATCGTCGTGACGCCGGCCGGTCGCGCCTACAGCTACACGATCGAGAACCGCGAGGGCCAGCGGCCGCTGTCGCCGCAGGAGCTGAGCAGCGGCCTGTCGACCCCACGCTTCCTGAAGTTCGAGTTCTGACTTGCACCACCCGATGACCACCCCGCGGTCGCTGCTCCCGCCACGGGTGGCAGCCCCTGATTGCGAGTCCGTCTGATGGCGGTGTTCACGGCGCTCGACCGCGGCGACATCGCGCAGCTGCTGGCGTCCTATGCGCTCGGCGAGCTGGTCTCGTACCAGGGCATCGGCACCGGCATCGAGAACACCAACTACTTCGTCACCACGAGCGCCGGCGATTACGTGCTGACGATCTTCGAGCGACTCGGCTTCCGCCAGCTACCGTTCTACCTCGAGCTGATGCGCCATCTCGCGCGCCGGGACCTGCCGGTGCCGGCGCCGCAGGAAAACGCGCACGGCTCGCTGATCTCCGAGTTCAAGGGCAAGCCTGCCGCGTTCGTGACCCGCATGCCGGGACGCGTGATCGAGTCGCCCACGTCCGATCACTGCGAGCGCGTCGGCACCTTTCTCGCACGCATGCATCAGGCGGGGCAGGACTTCCCGCGCTTCCAGCCGCATCTGCGCGGGATCGGGTGGTGGAAGACCGTGCTGCCCACGCTCGAGCCGTACGTCAGCGACGAAACCTTCCACGAGCTGGCCGAAGAGGTGATCTACCAGGACAGCTTCTTCCGCTCCCCGGCGTTCGAGAAGCTGCCGCGCGGCCCGATCCACGCGGATCTTTTCCGTGACAACGTGCTGTTCGTCGACCGGGCCGGTGAGCCGGCCATTGGTGGCGTGGTCGACTTCTATTTCGCCGGCTGCAGCATCTGGCTGTTCGACGTCGCGGTCGCCGTCAACGATTGGTGCGTCGAACTGGACGACGGCGCGGTGGTAATGGAGCGTGCGACCGCGCTGCTGCGCGCTTATCACGACGTGCGCCCGTTCACCGACCTGGAGCAGCAGCATTGGCGCACCGTGCTGCGCGCCGCTGCGCTGCGCTTCTGGATCTCGCGCCTGCACGACCTGCATCTGCCGCGCGTCGCGTACCTGTTGAAACCCCACGACCCGGGGCGCTTCGAGCGCACGCTGCGCCGGCGCATCGCCGACCCCGAGTTGCCGTGGGTCCAGCCCATGGAATCGAAATGCTGATCGGAAAGGTTCCGGCGAGCGCCGGTGCATTGTGGTTGCGCGACGGTTGGCGGCTGTTCGCCCGCCAGCCGCTCGGCCTGTCGGCGATGGTCGTCGTCTACCTGATGATGCTGTTCGTGCCGGCGTTGGTGCCATTCATCGGCATTGCGATCTCCGCCGTGCTGGCGCCGTTCGCGACCTTCGCGCTTCTCGCCGCATGTCGCGAAGTCGATGCGAAGCGCGCGCCGAACGTGAATCTCTTCGTGCAGCCGTTTCAGGACGCCCGCGTGCGCACGCCGATGTTCCAGCTTGGCCTCGTCAATGCCGGGCTGGTGGTGGCGGTGGCGCTGCTCGGCAACCTGTTCGGCGGGTCGGAACCGGCCGCGCCGCCGACTTCCCTGCAGGACATTCCGCTCGACGCCGTGGCGCTTCAGCTTTTGCTGTACACGCCGGTGCTGATGCTGATGTGGTTTGCCCCGGTGCTGGTGGGCTGGCACCGCCTGACGCCCGGCAAGGCCATGTTCGGCAGCGTGGTCGCCTGCTGGCGCAACAAGGGCGCGCTGCTGGTGTTCGGCGTCGTGGTCACCGCGATGATGATGGCAACCAGCGCGGTCATCGTCGGCCTGCTGGCGCCCCTGCTGGCATCGCGCCAGGCGCTGTCGCTGGTGCTCGCGCCGCTGGCGCTGGTGCTGATGACGCTCGTGCAGGCGAGCTTCTATCCGATGTATCGGTCGGTGTTCCAGACCGAGTAGGTTTCGGTTTCTTGAAATACCTCGCCGAAGCTCGCCTCCCGGCAAGGTTGCACAGCACTCTCCCCCAAACCCCTCTCGCCCAGCGAGAGGGGGCGAGGCTCGGCTCACGCCTCGCCTCGATCAGGCCGTCTCGAGCTTCGCAATGGCCAGCAGCAGTTCCTTGATCCCCTGCGGGCCGAAGTTGATCTTGGCGCGCGCGTCGGTGCCGGAACCTTCCAGCTTGATGATCACGCCTTCGCCGAAGCGCGCGTGGCGCACGGTCTGGCCGATCCGGTAGCCGTTGCGCGACTCCGCCGTGCGCGGCGCCGCGGTCGTCACCGCGGGGCGCAGGCCCTCGTCGTGCCACTGCCCGTAACGCAGGCCCGCGCCCTCGCGCAGGCGCGGCGTCAGCCATTTCAGCGCGCCTTCCGGCAGCTCGTCGATGAAGCGCGACTTGATGCCGTAGCGCGTCTGCCCGTGCAGCATGCGCGATTGCGCGTACGACAAATACAGCCGCCGCCGCGCGCGCGTAATCGCCACGTACATCAGGCGCCGCTCCTCTTCCAGGCCGCCGATCTCGGTCACGCTGTTCTCGTGCGGGAAGAGCCCCTCCTCGAGTCCCGTGATGAACACGGCGTGGAATTCGAGCCCCTTCGCCGCATGCACCGTCATCAGCTGCAGGGCGTCCTGCCCCTCCGCGGCCTGGTTGTCGCCGGCTTCCAGCGACGCGTGCGACAGGAACGCCGCCAGCGGCGACGGCAGCGCGACATCGGCGTCGCCCTGCGTCGCCGGCGCGTCCTGCGCGTAGCCCTCCTCCGCCGCGAAACCGACCGCGGCATTGACGAGCTCGTCCAGGTTCTCGACCCGCTCCTGTCCTTCCTTCTCGGCCCGGTAGTGCTCGACGAGCCCGCTGCGCGCGACCGTTGCCGCGACGATCTCCTTCAGAGGCAGGTTCGCGGTCTCGAAGCGCAGGCTTTCGATCAGCTTCACGAACGCGCCGAGGTTGTTGCCCGCCTTGCCCGTCATCGACCCGACCGCGGCGTACAGGCTCTGGTTCGTGGTACGGGCCGCGTCCTGCAACTGCTCCAGCGTGCGGCTGCCTACGCCGCGCTGGGGGAAATTCACCACGCGCAGGAATGCGGTGTCGTCGGCGGGATTCTCGATCAGTCGCAGGTAGGCGAGCGCATGCTTGATCTCGGCGCGCTCGAAGAAGCGCAGTCCGCCGTACACGCGATAAGGGATGCCGGCGTTGAACAGCGCGTGCTCGATCACGCGCGACTGCGCGTTGGAGCGATACAGCACCGCGA
>JBAIYN010000471.1:0-2971 GCA_037915775.1 Burkholderiales bacterium
TTCGGAGAGCAGACGGTCCTGTGCGGCGGCTGCGTCGAGCTGGTGAAGACCGGGTTCGAGACGCTGGTCGAGGCCGGCTATGCGCCCGAGATGGCGTATTTCGAGTGCCTGCACGAGCTGAAGCTGATCGTCGACCTGATGTACGAGGGCGGCATCGCCAACATGAACTACTCGATCTCGAACAACGCCGAGTACGGCGAGTACGTGACGGGGCCCGAGATCATCACCGCCGACACCAAGGCGGCAATGAAGCTCGCGCTGCACCGGATCCAGACCGGCGAATACGCGAAGAGCTTCATCCTCGAGAACCGCGCCGGCGCGACCACCCTGCACGCGCGGCGCCGCCTGATGGCCGAGCACGAGATCGAGAAGGTCGGCGAGAAGCTGCGCGCGATGATGCCGTGGATCAAGGCCAACCGGCTGGTCGACCGCAGCAAGAACTGACGCGGCGCGCATGACGCCACGCCTGCTCCTGGCGGCAGTCGCGCTGGCGGCGACCGCTGCGCACGCGCAGCCCGCGCCGCCGCCGCGCTTCGAGGGCACGCTGCTGATGATGAACGGCGCGGCCGAGATCGAGGTCGCCAACGACGAAGCGGCGCTGACGTTCTATCTCGAGGTGCAGGAGCCCGACCTCGCGCGCGCGCAATCGCAGGTCAACCAGCGCGTCGCCGAAGGCGTGGCGGCGCTGAAACGCGCCGATCCGAAGGCACAGGTGGAAACGTCCGGCTACGGCAGCTATCCGGTGTATCAGTCCGGCAGCGGGCGGAAGATCGTCGGCTGGCGCGTGCGCCAGAGCGTGAACCTGAAGACGACCGATCTCGCCAGTCTGCCGAAGACGGTCGCTGCCGGCCAGCAGTACCTGGCGCTGGGCGGGATCGACTTCCGGCTGTCGCGCGCCGCGCGCGAGCGCGTCGAAGGTGAACTGATCCAGCGCGCGATCGCCAACGTGAACGCGCGCGTGGCCGCGGCGGCGCAGGCGCTGAACGTGCCGGCGGCGCGGCTGCGGATCGAGGAGCTGAACTTCGGCATTCCGACCGGCGGCCGCCCGCCGGTGATCGCGATGGCGCGCATGTCGGCGGCGCCGGCCGACTCGGTCGCCGAGCCGCAGCTCGACGCAGGCCAGTCGCTGCAGCAGGTCACCGTCGCGGCCAAGGTCCGCCTGCTCGCGCCCTGAAGCGCGCGCCGACGGCGCCGCTCGGCTACCATCGTACTTTCGCTTACGAGCTTTCCTGCCGGTGTCGAACTATCCGCATCCGTTGCTGGCGCGCGAGGGCTGGCCCTTCATCGCGATCGCGCTCGCTGCGGCGATCGTCGTGCAGGCGCTGGCGGGCTTCGGGTGGGCACTGCCGCTGTGGCTGGTGCTGCTGTTCGTGATCCAGTTCTTCCGCGATCCGCCGCGCGAAGTACCGGCGCAGGCGAATGCAGTGCTGGCGCCGGCCGACGGCCGCATCGTCAAGGTCGACCGCGCGCGCGACCCGTACACCGACCGCGATGCGCTGCTGGTCAGCGTCTTCATGAACGTGTTCAACGTGCACAGCAACCGCTCCCCGGTCGATGGCACCGTCGAGCGGATCGACTACCAGAAGGGCAAGTTCGTCAACGCCGATCTCGACAAGGCGTCGACCGAAAACGAGCGCAATGCAATGGTTTTGCGGCTCGACGGCGAGCGCATCACGGTCGTTCAGGTCGCCGGCCTGATCGCACGCCGCATTCTTTGCTACGTGAAGGTGGGCGATCGCCTGACGCGCGGGCAGCGCTATGGTTTCATCCGCTTCGGTTCGCGCGTGGACGTCTACCTGCCTCTTACCGCACGCCCCAAGGTGGCGGTCGGAGACAGGGTGGCGGCGACGTCGACCATCCTGGCGGAACTCTGATGCGCTTCCGCCGTCGCAAGCCGCGCCCGTTTGGCTTGTCCGTCGCCCCCGGCGCGGGCGAAGAGATCGTGCCGCCGCGCCGCCGGCGCGGCATCTACCTGCTGCCGAACCTGTTCACGCTGGCCGCGCTGTTCGCTGGGTTCTTCGCGATCGTGCAGGCGATGAACCAGCGCTTCGAGTGGGCCGCGATCGCGATCTTCGTCGCGATGGTGCTGGACGGCATGGACGGACGCGTCGCGCGCCTGACGCATACGCAGAGCGCGTTCGGCGAGCAGTTCGATTCGCTGTCGGACATGACCTCGTTTGGCGTGGCGCCGGCGCTGGTGATGTACGAATGGATCCTGACCGATCTCGGCCGCTGGGGCTGGGCCGGCGCCTTCGTCTACTGCGCCGGCGCCGCGCTGCGGCTGGCGCGTTTCAATGCGAACATCGGCGTGATCGACAAGCGCTTCTTCCAGGGCCTGCCGAGCCCGGCGGCGGCGGCGCTGATCGCCGGCTTCGTCTGGCTCGCGATCGACAACAAGTTCCATATCAAGGAGGCCTGGATGCCCTGGGTGGCATTCGGCCTGACCGTGTATGCCGGACTGACGATGGTTTCGAGCGCGCCGTTCTACAGCGGCAAGAGCTTCCATCTCGCGCGCAGCGTCCCGTTCTGGGTCATGGTGGTGGCGATCGTCCTGGTGTTCTTCGTTTCGTCCGATCCGCCGATTGCCCTCTTCAGTCTGTTCTGCTGCTATGCGCTGTCGGGCTATCTGTACTGGGGCTGGCAGTGGTGGCACGGCCGGCCCAATCCGGCCAAACCGGTGCCGCCGTCGAGCGACCTGTCGGGCTGATCATGAACTCTCGGTTGTCGCGCAGCGCAAATCCGCCTATATTCGCGCGCATGGCTGACCGCATTCATGCCACCCTGCCTCCCGCATCGGACCTCGGTCTGCTGCGCCTGCTGCTGCTGCGCCCCGCGCGCAGCTAACCCCTTCCCACAACTCGTTGCATCACCCGGCCTGCAGGGCGCAGGCAGGACGATCCTTTATGGAGACGACGATGGACCGCTTGATCATTTTCGATACCACCTTGCGCGATGGCGAACAAAGCCCGGG
>JBAIYN010000718.1:0-2361 GCA_037915775.1 Burkholderiales bacterium
GACCTGCCCGTGCAGTTCCACGAAGGCTCAATACTGAGTGATCAAGACCTCGACGCGGTTCTCGCCGACGTCGAAGCGGTGGTTCATCTGGCTGCTCGCCCGTCTGTGCCTCGATCCTTGGCGGATCCGATGGCCACCCACCGCGCCAATGCCACGGGACCGATGATGGTGCTCGAAGGAGCGCGGCGCCATGGTGTCCAACATGTGATCGTGGCGTCGTCGTCGTCGGTCTACGGCGCCAGCCAAGAGCTCCCCAAGCACGAGGAATTGGCGCCGTTGCCCGTCAGCCCCTACGCCGCGAGCAAGCTCGCCGCAGAAGCATACGCGCTGTCGTATGGTCATTCCTTCGGGCTCCCCGTGCTCGTCCTCCGTTTCTTCAATGTGTTCGGCCCGCTGCAGTCCGCCGGGCACGCGTACGCTGCTGTCGTTCCGACGTTCATCAACTGCGCCCTGGCCGGAATACCGCTTCCGGTGCACGGAGACGGCACTCAAACACGCGACTTTACGTTCGTCGACACCGTCGTGACCGTGCTCACCGACGCGCTGCGTCGTCGCGTGACTGCGTCGGAGGCCGTCAACCTGGCCTCGGGATCGCGCGTCTCACTCTTGGAGCTGATCGGCACACTCGAGAAGGTCCTCGGCCGGCCTGTCCCGATGGAGCACCTCGAACCACGGGCTGGCGACGTCCGCGATTCGCTGGCTGACCTGACACGCCTCCGCCGGCTGTTTGGCGACTTCGGGCCGACGCCGTTGGAAGACGGACTGAGGGCGACCGTGGCGTGGTTCCAGGAGGCGCGTATTGGCGCAGCCTGAACCGGTCCCAGGGACAGGACACGGGGCAGGTGCCGAGCCGATGAAGGGCCGCGTCGTGCTGTTGGCGGGACCCGACGAGAGCACGAGCATCGTCGCCAATTACCTCGCGGATCGCGTGAGAGAGCTCATCGTGGTCGTCGAGTCTCGACAGTCCCGGGTTCGCATGGCCCGGCGGCGGGCACGACGTGTGGGATGGCTGAACGCGACAGGCCAGATTCTCTTTGTCGCGCTCGCGCAGCCTGTGCTTCACCGCACTGGGACGCGGCGCCGCGAGTCCATCCGAGAAGCTGCCTCGATCAACACGCGTCCCAGAGTCCCCGACTTCGCGGTGTCCTCGGTGAACGACGACCGAACCGTCTCACTCCTCACCTCGCTGCACCCGTCCGTCGTCGTGGTGCACGGCACGCGTGTGATCGGGGCGGGAGTGCTCCAAGCACTCGAGTGCCCGGTGTTGAACGTCCACGCAGGAATCACGCCGCGTTACCGCGGAGTGCACGGCGGATACTGGGCACTGGCTGAGCATCACCCCGAATGGGTCGGCACCACCGTCCACCTGGTCGATCCGGGCATCGACACCGGAGGGATCCTCGCCCAGGTGACCTTCGGCATCACCGACGAGGACTCGATCGCGACCTACCCCGACCTGCATCTCGTCCACGGCCTCCCTTTGCTCGGCGCGCAGGTCGAGAAGGTGTTGGCGGGAGGAACGATCGAGCCGGTTGGCGAAAGCGTCGCGCCGGGGTCGTGCCTGCACTACCACCCCACCTTGTGGGGGTACCTCCGCCGTCGGTGGGCCAGCGGCGTGCGATGAACAGAAGCCAGCCCTGCACGCCGGCGTCTGTCACAACCGGCTCCTCAAGTACCATCGGAACGATGTCCGAAGTCGTCACGTCCCGATGGCGTCTGGACCGGGCTGACGGGACTGCGGGCCGTCGACTGCGCCATCCGCGCGTAGCAGAGCGAGGGATTTGAGGCAGTGAGCAAGTCGGATCGACCGGGAGCCCTCGTCATCTCGCTCGACTTCGAGCTTCATTGGGGCATGCGGGACCACGTGTCCCGTCTCGATCCGGCCTACGCCTCGCTGAACGAGGAGCGCCGCGCCGTGCAGAACCTGATCGCGGTGTTCGCGGCACGCCGGATCCGTGCGACCTGGGCCACCGTTGGCTTTCTCTTCGCGTCGACCTGGGAGGAGCTCGTGCCGCATCTCCCCTCCAGTCGACCGGCATATGGACGCTCCGAGCTGGACCCCTACGGCGAGCCGGTCGGGCCGGACGAGGATCACGATCTTGAGCACCTGGCGGGATCACTCGTCGACTTGATCGCCGCCAGCCCTGGACAGGAGGTGGGCTCACACACCTTCTCCCACTACTACTGCCTCGAGCCCGGCCAGAGTGAGGCGACCTTCCGGGCGGACCTGGCTGCTGCACGGGCGGTGGCACGTGGGCGGGGCCTGAACGTCAGCAGTCTGGTGCTGCCACGCAATCAGTGGAATCCGGCGTACACCGGCGCCGTCCTCGATGCGGGTTTCCGCTGCATCAGGGGAAACCA
>JBAIYN010000523.1:0-3061 GCA_037915775.1 Burkholderiales bacterium
GCTTCTTGATCTCGGAGAGGTCGGTCATCGGGCGGACTCCGGCGCCAGGGCAGCGGCAATCATGGCCCCCGGCCACGCAGGCGGCAAATGGCGGCGGGGAAATCGACGGTAGCTGACGTTGACGTAACCGTCAACTAATACCAAACCATGTCGTCGAGCCCGTCAGAGATCGAATGCCAGCGGCCGCTGCGCGCCCGCCTCGCTCAGCATCTGCGCGATGAACGCATGCCACTGCCCCGAGGGGCGCCAGACGCGCAGCACGGCGTCGTAGGCGCGGTCGGGGTCCTCCCTTAGCTCAAGCACGCGATACAGGAATACGAACGACGACGCGCGCATGTTGAGCTCGCAGTGCACCAGCACGCGCTCGCTCCGATGCTGGTTCATCGCATCGACGAAGCGCGCAAAGTCGGCAGCGGCGGGACGCGCGAAGTTGACCGGGATGTTGTGATAGCGCATGCCGTGCCCCGCCACCAGCACCGCCTCGTCGCGCACGGCGCCCATCGCATCGGGCGGCACCAGGCTGATGACGACCTGGTAGCCGGCCTGCGCGATCGCATCGAACTGGCTGCGCGCCGGCATTCCTGCCGTGGCGAGGCGCGGCGAGATTTCGACATAGTTGACCGCCAGGTGTCCAGGCTGAAACGCAAAGGGCACGGCACAGCCGACGAAGCCGAGCAGCGCCGCCAGCGCGACCACGGCGTTGCCAAGCATCGCAAGTCGACGGCGGCACGCCCGCCCGGACGCGCCGCGCTCCGTCCTCAGGAATGGCATACGCAGCCGGCTTCCGCGCTGACGCAGCCGCAATTGGGGCCGCAGGCGCAGTCGACCGTGTCAGCCTTCGCCTGGCAGCCGCATTCGCAGCCGACGCCGGGACAGTTCACACAGTTGCACGAAGTCTTCGTCGAGTTCATAAATCGATCCTTTCCATTTGGATTCGCCTGCAGCGGGATGCTGCGCGACATGGGGTGCATTCTGGACAGCGAAGAGCGAGTCGACTTGAACGAAACGGCTAAGGTTGGCGTGCGAAGCGGCTTGAACATCGCCGGGATCGGTCGCGTCTACGTCTGGAATGGCGGCAGCCTGTGGATCGGCCGCGGCGCCGGCCAGACCCGGTTGCACGCACATCACGCGATCCAGATCACGCTCGCGCAGAACGGGCCGGTGCGACTGCGTACGCGCGCCGACGCCGACTGGTCGGAGTATCTGGGCGCGGTGGTGCGGCATAACGAACTGCACCAGTTCGATGGCCGCGGCGTAGGCGTCGCGCAGATTTTCGTCGAACCGGAGACGGCCGAGGGCCGCGCGCTGCTTGCACACCAGAGCGCCGCGACGATCCTGCAACTTCGGAACGAACTGGCCGGCGAACTTGCGCAGCCTTTGTTCGCGCGATATGCCGCGACAAAGGCCGACGCGCCGATGATTGCAGAGGCGCAGGCGGCGATCGATCGGCTCGCGGGCAGTGCGCCGGCTCTCGCGGTGGTCGACACCCGTATCCGGCGCGCGCTCGATGCGATGCGCAGGTCGTTGGACGGCACGCCCACGCTGGCCGCCGCGGCGGCGGTGGCGCATCTGTCGCCGAGCCGTTTCCGGCATCTGTTCATCGAACAGATGCGAACACCGTTTCGCACCTATGTGCTGTGGCTGCGGCTGAACGCCGCCGTCGAGTCGTACAGCCAGGGCCGCAACTGGACCGAAGCGGCGCATCACGCCGGATTCGCGGATTCGGCGCACCTGAGCCGCACATTCCGCCGCATGTTCGGCATTTCGCCCGTCATGCTGATCAAGGAATGAGTGCGTCTCGGCGTCCATGCCTGCATCGACTATTACACCTGTAATGCGGACCCCCGGTGCGCGGACGGTTGCCGTAAATTCGCGACCGCGTCAGGCGTGGGCCGGGCGGCAAGACATTACGATCGCGCCTCGCGCAATTGTCGACTTCAGTGGCGGCCGCAGCGGCCGCTGACCCATCATGGCTCAACGACTCCTTCGCACGACAGCGGCCGGCTTCTGTTCGCGGCGTTTATTCGCACTGCTCGCGGTCACCCTGGTGCTCACCGCATGCGGCGGCGGCCAGCCACATGGAGGCTTCGGCGGCTTTCCGCCGGCGCCGGTGACGCTGATGGAGGTGAAGACCGCCACGGTGCCGATCCGCTTCGAGTACGTCGGCCAGACCGCAGGCAGCAAGGAGGCCGAAGTGCGCGCGCGCGTGCAGGGCATCCTGGAGAAGCGTGCGTATCAGGAAGGCGGCACGGTGAAGGCCGGGCAGACGCTGTTCGTGATCGATCCGAAGCCGTACGCCGCGCAGGCGGAGCAGGCCGCGGCGGCGCTGGCGCAAGCCGAGGCGCAGCACGCGCAGGCGCGCCGCAACCTCGAGCGCCTGAAACCGCTGGTCGCCGACAGCGCGATCAGCCGGCGCGAATACGACGACGCGGTGTCGAACGAGGAAACCAGCGCCGCGGCGGTCAAGCAGGCGCAGGCGCGCCTGACCGAGGCGCGGCTGAACCTGTCGTACACGACCGTCACCGCGCCGGTGTCGGGCTTCGCCAGCCGCGCGCTGAAATCCGAAGGCAGCCTGGTGACGCCCGGCCAGGACAGCCTGCTGACGACGGTGTCGCAGGTCGACCCGATCTACGTGAACTTCAGCGTGGCCGAGAACGAACAGCTGCGGATCACGCGCGCGATCGCGGACGGCAAGCTGACGGCGCCCGATGCGAAGAAGGGCTACGAGGTGCGCGTGCGGCTCGCCGACGGCAGCGTGTTCCCGCGCAAGGGCAGGCTCGAGTTCATCGACCCGCGCATCAATCCGGCCACCGGCTCGTACGACGCGCGCGCGTCGATCCCCAACGCGGACGTCGCGCTGCATCCGGGCCAGTTCGTGCGCGTGATCGTCGAGGGTGCGCAGCGCCCGAACGCGATCCTGGTGCCGCAGCGCGCGGTGATGGAAGGACCGCAGGGCAAGTTCGTGTACGTGGCTGCCAAGTCCGACAAGGGCCAGGACATCGCTCTGCCGCGGCCCGTCGTCGTGGGCGACTGGGTCGAGAACGGCGACGGCAATCAATGG
>JBAIYN010000114.1:0-5284 GCA_037915775.1 Burkholderiales bacterium
GACACCGAGATCACGCCTGCGGCGAGCGACGCGCGCCCGCCCAAGATCACGCGCGACAACAGGTCGCGCCCGACCTCGTCGGTGCCGAACCAGTGCGTGCCGCTCGGCGCCTTGCGCACGATCGCGAAGCTGGTGGCAAGGGGATCGAACGGCGCGATCCACGGCGCGGCGACCGCCAGCAGCACCATCGCGACGACGACGATCAGCCCGAACACCGCGGTGCGACGCTTCAGCAAGCGGCGCACCGCGCGCCGCGCCGGGCTGTCGTGCGGCGCGGCGGGTCCGATGCTGTCGACCGGGATGGCGCTCATCTTGCCCCCTTCGCCCTACGGGCTGTCCCCCCATGGGGGAGCGAGCGTCTTGGGAGCGGCCCGTCGACGCTCATCCTCAGTCCCTCAGACGCGGATTGACCAGCACGTACAGCACGTCGGCGAGCAGGTTCAGAACGATGTACACGCTTGCGGTCACCAGCACCACGCCCTGTACCACCGCGTAGTCGCGGTTGAACACCGCGTCGACGATCAGCTTGCCGAAGCCGGGAATCGAGAACACCTGCTCGGTCAGCACCGCGCCGGACAGCAGGGTGCCGAACTCCAGCGCGCCGAGCGTGATCACCGGTGTCAGCGCGTTGCGCAGCGCGTGCTTGAGCATCACCACCCGCTCGACCATCCCCTTGGCGCGTGCCGTGCGCACGTAGTCGCTGCCGATCGCCTGCAGCATCGCCGAGCGCATGTGGCGCATCAGCACCGCCGCGATCGCGTTGCCGAGCACGAATGCCGGCATCAGCGTGGCCGCGATCGACTGCCCGAAGTCCTCGAACGGGCTGACGAAGCCGGACGCGGGCAACCAGCCCAGCTTCACCGAGAACAGGAAGATCAGCATGATGCCGAGCCAGAAGTTCGGCGTGGACAGTCCCCACAGTGCGAACACGTTGGCGCCGACGTCCCAGGCGGTTCCTTTCTTCACCGCGGAAAGGATCCCCGCCGGAATGCCGATCACGAGCGCGAAGCACATCGCCATCGCAGCGAGCTGCACGGTGACCGGCAGCTTTTCTGCAATCAGCTTGGCGACCGGCTCCTTGATGCGCATCGACTCGCCGAGGTCGCCATGCACGACGCCCTTGATCCAGTAGAAGTACTGGACCGGCAGCGGCTGGTCCAGCCGGTACTGCTTGCGGATCTGCGCGATCACCGCGGGGTCGCGCTCCTCGCCCGCCATCACCAGCGCCGGGTCGCCCGGCAGCAGCTGCTGCAGCCCGAAGATGATCACCGACACCACGAACAGCGTCGGGATCAGCTGCAACAGGCGGCGGGGAAGGAACTTGAGCATGCTTGATCGTCGCACCAGCCTGTCGTTCCCGCGCAAGCGGGAACCCAGTGCCGATGCGGCTGCCCTGGATTCCCGCTGGAGCCTGCCCCCGAGTGATTGAATCGGGGGCGGGAATGACACGACCTCGCGTGACGGGGTTACTTCAGTCTCAGGTCGGTGACGCGAATCAATCCATCCGGCATCACCTTGAAGCCTTCCAGTTGCGGCGAGTGCGCGAACAGCAGCGTGCGGTGGTACAGGTACATCACGCCGCCCCGGGGCAGGATCTCGGCGGCGGCTTGCTCGTACAGCGCCTTGCGCTCGGCAAACGTGGTCGCGGTGCGCGCCTTGTTCAGCAGGTCATCGACCTTCGGGTCGCAGTACTTGCCGTAGTTCAGCGGACCCTTGCACGAGGCGAACGAGAAGATGTTTCCGTCCGGATCGGTACGGCCGCTCCACGCGAGGAAGTAGAGCTGGAAGTTGCCTTTCTCCGCCTCGTTCAGCGAGGTCGCGAACTCGGTCACGCGGATCTTCAGGTCGAACCCGGTCTCCGCCGCCATCGACTGCATTACCTCGGCCACCGCGCGGCTTTCGGGATTGTTCGGCACCATGAAGTCGAGCGCGAGCGGGGTGGTCACGCCCGCTTCCTTCAGCAGCGCCTTCGCCTTGGCGACGTCGCGCTTCGGCACCGGGAACTTGGCCATGTGGTAGGGGCTGGCGAGGCTGACCCACTGGTTGTCCGGCTTCTGCAGCCCGTTGAAGACCACGTTGTTGATCGCATCACGATCGATCGACAGTTCGAACGCTTCGCGCACCTTCCAGTTCCTGCCGAGCGGATTGTTCGACTTGTCGCCGTTGTTGATGTTGAAGGTCACGCCCTGGTAGCCCATTTCGGTGCCCGTCGCGAGCCTGAGCTTCGGGTCCTTCTTCACCTCGTCGACGTCGGTCGCCAGCAGGCGCTCGAGCAGGTCGAGCTGGCCGGACTTCAGGTTCGCCAGCCGCACGGTCGAATCCTGGATCGGCCGGTACACGATGCGGTCGATGTGCACGCGCTTGGCATCCCAGTAGTCCTTGAAGCGCTCGACCACGATGCGGTCCTGCGGCACGCGCTCGACGAACTTGTATGGGCCCGCGCATACCGGCGCGGTGCCGAACTTGTCGCCCAGCGCCTTGGCCGCCTTCGGCGACACCATCATTCCGGCCCGGTCGGTCAGCTGCGCGATCAGCGGTGCGAACGGCGCCTTCAGGTGCAGGCGGATCGTCAGCGGATCGACGACCTCGACCGAGTCGATCTGCGCGATCTCCGCCTTGCGGAAGGATCCCTGCATGTTCAGGTGCCGCTCGAGGCTGAACTTCGCCGCCTCGGCGTCGAACGGCTCGCCGTCGTGGAACTTCACCCCGGGGCGCAGCTTGATCGTCACCGTCTTGCCGTCCGCCGATGTCTGATGCGACAGCGCGAGCTGCGGCACCACGTTCAGCTTGTCGTCGATGTCGAACAGCTTGTCGCAGATCGACGCGAACACGATGCGTCCGACATACGTGCGCGCCAGCGTCGGGTCGAGGATGTCCGGATCTTCGGCCAGGCCGATGCGCAGCGTGCTCTGCGCCTGCGCCGCGCCGGCGATGCCGAGCGCGAGCGCGAATCCGAGGATGCGAACGGTCTTCTTCATGTGTGCAGCCTTTCGTGGGATGGATCTCATTCGACCGGCGCTGCTCTGGGCGCCGCGAACGCCGCCTGCAGCCGTGCGAGGGACGGATGTTGCTGTCCGGTGCGAAACATCGCAACTGGCGCCGCGTCCAGCTCGCGCCAGCGATGGCACGCGACCGCGCCGCCGTTTCCTTCGAGGCGCGGCTCCTCGGACCGGCAACGGTCGATCACGTACGGACAGCGCGTATGGAAGCGGCAGCCGGTCGGCGGCGCCAGCGGGCTCGGCACGTCGCCGGCGAGGACTGCCTCGCGCACGCGCGCCTTCGGCACCGGCGCCGGCACCGCGGCGAGCAGCGCCCGCGTGTACGGGTGGCGCGGCCGCTCGAATATCTCCGCCGCTGCACCGGTCTCGACGAAGCGGCCCAGATACATCACCGCGACCCGGGTCGCGATGTGCCGCACCACGCCGAGGTCGTGCGAGATGAAAACGTACGCAAGCCCCAGCCGCCGCTGCAGGTCGGCGAGCAGGTTGAGGATCTGCGCCTGGATCGAGACATCGAGCGCCGACACCGGCTCGTCGCAGACGATGACCTTCGGCTCGGACGCGAGCGCACGCGCGATCGCCAGCCGCTGCCGCTGTCCACCCGAGAATTCGTGCGGATAGCGCTGGGCGGCGTCGGATCGCAGGCCGACCAGCGACAGCAGCTCCGCCACGCGCGCGCGCCGGGCGCCGGAGGCGACCACGCCGTGCAGCATCAGCGGCTCGGCCAGCATGTCGCCGACCGTCATGCGCGGATTCAGCGACCCGTAGGGATCCTGGAAGATGATCTGCAGCCGGCCACGCAGCGCGCGCAGTTCGCCCGGCCCGAGCGCGGTCAGGTCTCTCCCTTCGAGTCTCACGACGCCGCTGGTCGGCTCGAGCAGGCGCAGCACGAGGCGGGCCACCGTCGACTTGCCGCATCCGGATTCGCCGACGATCGCGAAGGTCTCGCCGGCGTTCAGCGCGAACGACACGCCGTCCACGGCTCGCACGATTCCGCCGCCGCGCCCGAACAGCCCCGTCTGCACGCTGAAGTGCTTGACTAGATCGACGACTTCGAGCGCGGCCGTCACGCGGCGGCCTCCGCGGGCAGGGATGCGGCAAGCTGCTGCAGCGGCACCTTCCAGCAGCGCGATCGATGGCCCGCTCCGACATCCTCCAAAGCAGGCGCGTCGCGCCGGCAGCGTGCATCGGCAAACGGGCAGCGCGGAGCGAAGCGGCAGCCGGCCGGCATCGCGGTGGCGGCCGGCACCATGCCGTCGATGGCGGCGAGGCGGCCGCGGCGCGCGCTCAGCGCGGGAATCGCCCCCATCAGGCCCACCGTGTAGGGATGCTGCGGCATCGCGAAGACCGCATCGACCGGGCCTTCCTCGACCACCTGGCCCGCGTACATCACCAGCACGCGGTCGGCCATTTCCGCCACCACGCCGAGATCATGGGTGATCAGGAGGATCGCGGTCTTCAGTTCGCTCCTCAGCGCGCGCATCAGGTCGAGCACCTGCGCCTGGATCGTGACGTCGAGCGCGGTGGTCGGTTCGTCGGCGATCAGCAGTGCCGGCTGGCACAGCAGCGCCATCGCGATCATCACGCGCTGGCGCATGCCGCCCGACAGCCGGTGCGGAAACTCGTCCACGCGCGTCTCCGCGGCCGGGATGCGCACGTGCCGCAGCATCGCGATCGCGGCCTCGCGCGCCTCGCGCGCGCCCATGCCGCGATGGCGGATAAGCACCTCGGCGAGCTGCGAGCCGATCGTGAACGCCGGGTTCAGCGACGTCATCGGCTCCTGGAAGACCATCGCGACGCGGTCGCCGCGCAGGTCGGCGAGCGCGCGGTTCGGCAGCCGCAGCAGGTCGCGTCCTTCGAACACGATCCGGCCTTCGACGTGGGCGGGCGGCCGCGCTACCAGCCCCATGATCGACAGCGCGGTCACGCTCTTGCCGCAACCGGATTCGCCGACCAGGCACAGCGTCTCGCCGGGCTGCACGGTGAAGGAAACGCCATCGACCGCGCGCGCGGGCCCGTGATCGCTCGCGAACACCACGCGCAGGTCGTCGACGGCGAGCAGGGGAGTCATCGGGCCGAGGTGGCGCGGTCGATCTCGGCGTTGATGAAATCACGATCCCACACGCCGCCCGGCGAACTGCGCGTGGCGAAGAACTTCGCGAAGTGCACGAAGCGCTCGCGGCTCACCGCTTCGAGCCGCTCCAGTTCGGCGAGCGGATCGGCGTGGTCGTCCACGCGCAGGTCGAGCGCCGGGTACTCCTCGGTCGTGTAGATCTTCAGCGCCG
>JBAIYN010000335.1:0-1696 GCA_037915775.1 Burkholderiales bacterium
AACAGCGCTGGGCGGACGCCGAAGTCCAGTGGAAACTGCTGCTGCTGCTGCGCCCGGATCAGGCCGAATACCGGCGCGAGCTGGAGGCAACGCGCAGGCACATTGCCGACGTCGCCGCGGAGGCCAACGCGCGCGCCGCGGCGGCGCGCAAGCGAGGAGATCTGGACGGCGCAACGACGCAGTACCTGCGTGCGCTTGCGGCTGACCGTGACGACGAAACTGCCGCGCAGGGCGTGCGTGAGATCGAGCGAGAACGAAACCGCCGCGCCTACCTGAATCGCCCGCCGCGATCGGCGCCCGCTGTCAACGCTGTCAAGCGTGGCGCGCCGGTCGAACTGGAGCCCGAGTACATGCAGCGGCAGAGGGCGGGAAACGGCGGCGACGCCACCCACGCACCGCGCCACTGATCGCATTTCTGCTGCGCGGCAGTAGCGACAACCGTCGCTTCACTTGACCTGATTCAAGCGCCGTTGCAGATCGATTGCTTCCTGGCGGCGCGCCCGGGCGAGATCGTTGTGCGGATCGAGTTCGAGCACATGATCCCACTCCTTGATCGCGGTGGCGAGATCCTGCCGGCGAAAGGCCGCGATTGCATTGCGCTGGTGACGCTCCACCTGCGCCTTGATCTCGGCAGACCTCATCGCACTGCGCGTCGAGCCGAAGTGGGACGGGCCAGCGTCCGCCGGCGGCGTTGGTTTCGCCGCCGTCTCCGGCGAGGTCTCGGTCGGCCGCGCCGGGCGCTCGGGCGCAGCGAGCGCCACCTTGCCCGGAATCTTCAGAACCTGCCCTGCGAGCAGCTTGCTGGGCACGCGAATCTGGTTGTAGCGGGCCAACAGGTAGAACTCGCAGCTCTCGCCGAGCGCGCGCTGTGCGATCGAACCCAGGGTGTCGCCGGGGCGCACCGTATAGCTAGTCGATTCGGTGCCCAGCGCCGCGACGGGATCGGCCGTGAGCCCGCGCTGCAGGCAGGCGCCGGTCTTGTTTCCGGGATCCAGCATGAGCGCACGCGCGATGTCGTCGCGCGCGGCATCCTCGTTGCCTTCGTTGAGTTGTTCTGCGGCCTGCTTCAGCAATGATTGCGCCTGCGCCCTGGCGGCAGGGGATCCCGGCGTGGGCCCTTCTTCGACTGGCTTTGGCTCCGCCGCCGGCGCGGGCGCAGGTTGCGTGGCCTCCGGCGTCGCGGGCAGCTGCGGCTTGGGCGGCGCCGATGGCGTCTGGCAGCCCGCAATGGCCGCGCATGCGACGACGAGGATCAGGCGTATTCTCATTTTCGGCGCACGATGCGCATGGCGAATCGTGCCAACGAAGCCATCATAAGCGCCGGGAGCATGCAGCGGAACCATCTGGCACAGCGGCGCGCGTGTGAATATTCGGCATGCGACATCCATGCCGCGTTGGGCAGATATCAGTCATCGTAATCGTCTCAAGGCAATTTCTCGATCCGGATCGATGCGCGCAATTGATCGCCTTGTCATCCTGGTGCTTGTTGCGCTGGCTACGCTGTCGGGGTCCGTCGTCGCCCGTAGCGACCGCGGTCATGCGGCACTTGGGGAGATCGCGGTTGCGGACCTCCCGCGCGAAGCACGCGATACTCTGGCATTGATCCACCGCGGCGGCCCGTTCCCGTATCGCAAGGACGGAACGGTGTTCCAGAATCGCGAGCGCCGTTTGCCGATGCAAAAGCGCGGCTATTACA
>JBAIYN010000582.1:0-1639 GCA_037915775.1 Burkholderiales bacterium
GCGCGAACTGACGCGCACGCTGGCACCGTTGCAGGCGCGTGCGCGTGCGCAACTGGCGGCAGCGGTCGCCCGCCACGGGCTCAACGGGCTGCAGGTCTACGCGACAGCGGTTTCGAGCCAGCCGATCACCACCGAACGCACCGAGCTGCTCGGCGTGGTGCTGCTCGATGCCCATCTGGCCGGCGAGGCGCCGGCCGCGCCGCCGGCGGTGCATCCTTCGCCGGAAGCGGAGTCGTGCCGCCGCGCGCATGCGGACGTGCTGGAGAAATTCGTCGAGCTGGCCGCGATCTCCGGCAACCTCGCGCGGCTGTACGCGGAATACCGCAAGACGGTGCGCCGCGTGCGCGCGCTGCAGGACGTGCTGCTGCCGGAACTCGAACGCACGCTGAACGAGGTCGAGACGAGCCTGGAGGAACTCGAGCAGGACGAATTCGGGTTCCTGCGGCGCGCGGTGCGGCAGGCTGAAGCGCCATCGACGGCGGCAGGCTGACCATTCCGCTCGATCAGGTCGGTGCCGGTGGTGCGGTATGCCCGCCCGCCTGCGGGCGCGCCAGCAGCGCGACCTTGATGCGATCGTTGACGATCAGAATGCAGGCCATCGAATAGACGATCACGAGCACGGTCGTCGCCAGCGGCATCGAACCCAGCTCGCCGAGGCCGACCAGGCCGATCGCCAGCCCCACGCCGGCGTCCGCCGCGAGCGCGATCACGAGCGTCCAGCTCGGCCGCGATGCCCAGAACACCCGGCGCTCGCGGATCGACACGATCGAGAACAGCGCGAAGAAGAGTAGTGCCTGGAAGGTGAAGGTCTGCCGCAGGCCTGTGTTCTCGCCGAGGCCGTACCGCTCCCACCCGAACGCCAGCAGCGCGAGCGCTTCGAGCAGCATCAGCACGCCGAGCACGACCGCCACCTTTACCAGCGGACCGATGCGCCAGGTCTCCGGGTTCGACGACGGGCGCACCCGGTCCGTGGCCAGCGCGACCTTTACGAAGTCGGTCATAAACAGCAGCAGCACCATGCCCAGCGCCGAAATCACGAATTTGCCAGTGAGCAAGAATGGAACGACGACGAATCCCGACTTGACGATCGTGCTGCTGACCTTGTTGACGATCCAGGTCAGCACCCGCTGGTAGATCGCGCGCCCTCCCTTGACGAGTTCGACGATGCTCGCGAGCCCCTCGCGCGTCAGTACGACGCTGGCCGCGGCTTTCGCGACGTCGGTTGCGCCGCTGACCGCGATGCCCACTTCGGCCTGGCGCAGCGCCGGCGCGTCGTTGACGCCGTCGCCGGTCATTCCGACGATGTGACCCGACGACTGCAGGTCCTTGACAGTCCTGAACTTGCCCTCCGGAAACACTTCCGCCGCGAAGTCCGTCACGCCCAGCCTGGCCGCGACTTCACGCGCCACCGGCTGCCCGTCGCCCGTCAGCATCTTCACGCTGACGCCGAGCGATTGCAGCTCGGCAATCAGCTGCGGCGAGTCCGGCCGCGGCTCGTCGTACAGGTACGCCAGGCCGACCAGCCGCAGAGGTTCTTCGCCCCGTGCGTGCGCCACCGCCAGCACGCGGTACCCCTTCTGCGTCTCGGCGGCCGCCTGGCCCTCGAGGGCATCGATCGCGGCGGCGTCGAGTCCGGCCG
>JBAIYN010000161.1:0-4014 GCA_037915775.1 Burkholderiales bacterium
GGTGAATGGCTCGGCCTGCTCGGCGGCGGGCAGCTCGGGCGCATGTTCTGCATGGCGGCGCAGAGCATGGGCTTTCGCGTATGCGTGCTCGATCCCGGCGACGACAGCCCGGCCGGTGCGGTGGCCGATGACCACATTCGCGCCGACTACCTCGACGAATCCGCGCTGATCGAGATTGCGCAGCGCTGCCGCGCGGTGACGACCGAATTCGAGAATGTGCCGGCCGCGGCGATGCGCCGGCTCGCCGACCACTGTGTGGTTCGGCCGGCGGCCGACAGCGTCGCGGTCGCGCAGGACCGGATTCACGAGAAGCGCTTCATGGTCGGCCACGGGATCGCCGTCGGTCCCCACGCCGTCGTGCAGCGGATCGACGATCTCGAAGCGGCACCGCTGGACCTCTTCCCCGGCATCCTGAAGACGGCCCGCCTCGGCTACGACGGCAAGGGGCAGGCGAGCGTGGCTTCGCGCGATGACGCGATCGATGCCTGGTCGCGCGGCGGTCGCGTTCCCAGCGTGCTGGAGAAGCGCCTGCAACTGCACCAGGAGGTGTCGTGCATCGTGTGTCGCAGCGCCGACGGCGCAATGGCCACGTTTCCGATCGTCGAGAACGCGCACCGCGGCGGCATCCTCGCGGTGTCCGTCGCACCGGCACGCGTGACGGCCGAAGTCGCCGGCCGGGCGCGCGACACCGCGCGCAAGGTTGCGGAGAATCTCGGCTACGTCGGCGTGCTGTGCGTCGAGTTCTTCGTGCTCGAGGACGGCCGCGTGCTGGTCAACGAGATCGCGCCGCGGCCGCACAACTCCGGGCATCTGACGATCGATGCCTGCGTGACGAGCCAGTTCGATCAGCAGGCGCGCATCCTGGCCGGCCTGCCGCTCGGCACGACCACGCAACTGGCGCCGGCGGTGATGCTCAACATCCTTGGCGATGTGTGGTTCCGCGATGGTGCCCGGCGCGAGCCGCCATGGCGCGACGTGCTGCGCGTCGACGGGGCCAAGCTGCACCTGTACGGTAAGCGCGACGCGCGCCCGGGCCGCAAGATGGGCCACGTGACGATCGTCGGCGAATCGGTGGCGGCGGCGCTGGCGCGCGCCACTGATGTGGCGAGCGTGCTCGGCATTGACCCACCCAAGTGAGCGCCGCGGTGGATGACACGCGGCCGGTCGATGCGGTCGCGATCCGGCGTGCCGCCGACGTGCTGTGCCGCGGCGGGCTGGTCGCCGTGCCGACCGAAACCGTCTACGGGCTGGCCGCCGATGCGGACGATCGTGCCGCGGTCGCGTCGATCTTCGCCGCCAAGGGGCGGCCCGCGGATCACCCGGTCATCGTGCACGTGCAGGACGCGCAGGCGATCGATGCGTGGGCGCGCGACGTGCCGCCGGCAGCGTACGCGTTGGCGCGCGCGTTTTGGCCCGGCCCGCTGACCCTGGTGCTGAAGCGCAGCGCTCGCGCGCACGACGGCCTGACCGGCGGGCAGGACACGGTCGGCCTGCGCTGCCCCGCGCATCCGTGGACGCGCGCGCTGCTCGCGGCTTTCTGCGCCGCGCGTGGCGATGCGGCAGCGGCGCTGGCCGCGCCGAGCGCGAACAGCTTTGGCCGCATCAGCCCGACGAGCGCCGCACACGTGCGCGCGGATCTCGGCGAGAAGCCGGACGGGCGCGTCGACCTGATCCTCGACGGCGGCGCATGCCCGGTCGGCATCGAGTCGACCATCGTCGATCTCACCGCAGTGCCGCCGCGCCTGCTGCGGCCGGGCGCGATCACCCGCGAGCAGTTGCAGGCCGTGATCGGGGTTGCCGTCGTCGAGGCCGATGCCATGGCGCCGCGCGCACCCGGCCGGCTGGAGCAGCACTACGCGCCGCGCACGCCGCTGGAACTGGTCGACGCGGAGCGCCTGAACGCGCGGGTCGAAGAATTGCGTGGCACCAGGCTTGCGCTGCTGGCGCCGGCCGTCGCGCCTCTCGATCACCCCGGCGACGTGGTGCTGCGCCTGAACGCCCCGGGCGAACCGCGCGAGTACGAACATCGCCTGTACGCGATGCTGCACGATCTCGACGCCGCCGGCGCCGCGCGCATCCTGGTCGTTCGGCCACCGACCGGTCCGGCCTGGGAGGCGGTTGCCGACCGGCTGCGGCGCGCCGCCGCTTGAGATCAGTCAACGCTACCCGCGGGCGCGCGCGCATGATCAAACGGCCCGTCGCTGACGGATGTGCGTGCGCACTGAATGGCGTGGCGGACAAAGGGCGTCCGCTATCGATGACGCGCGGCCGGTTCGCCTGACGCCGCCCTGAATGCAGCGGCGAGCATGAGGTTCCGTGCTCGCATCCTTTCTCCGTCTGGCCCTCGCGATCGAAGTCGCGCTGGGACTCGCGCTCGGTTTCGCCATCGCGCGCGCGCTCGATGCGCCGGCGCTCTGGTGCTTCGTCGGCGCGCCCGCGGTCGTGCTCGGCATTCGGCTCGTTGCCACCGCGCTGAGCTTCATGGTGGCGATGCCGTTCCACCACGCGCAGGCGAGCGGGGTCCGGCTCGGCCTCTGGCGCGGCCTGCGATGGTGCGTGTTCGAGTTCCTGGCACTGACCGCGCTGTACGTGGTGCTGCAGCCGTTCGAGGCGCGCTTCGTGCGCAATCCCGTGCCGCGTGCCGCAGGCGGCCGCGCACGTCCGGTGATCCTGCTGCACGGCATCTACTGCAACGCGGCCAGCTGGTGGTGGATGCGCCGGCGGCTCGACGCGTGCGGAATCGCTCCGGCGTACACGCTCGACGAGGAACCGCCGCTGGGCAGCATCGACGGCTTCGCGCAGCAGCTCGCGCAATTCATCGCGCAGGTGCGCGCCACGACGGGTGCCGAGCGCGTGGTGCTGGTCGGCCACAGCATGGGAGGCATCGTTGCGCGGGCATGCCTGACGCTGCCTGGCTTGCCGCGGCAGGTCGAGAAGCTCGTCACGCTGGGCTCGCCGCACCATGGAAGCCGCCATGCGTTCCTCGGCATCGGCGCGGACAGCCGCGAGCTGGAACACGACAGCGACTGGCTGTGTCGGCTGAACGCGAACCCCGATTCCACCGCGGTGCCGATCGTGTCGATCTACAGCCGCCACGACAACTTCGTCGCGCCGCAGGACAGCGCCATCCTGCCGGGCGCGACGCACATTGCGCTCGATGGCGTCGGCCACCTGTCGCTGCTGTTCGATCGCGAGGTCGCGCGGCGGCTGTGCGAGGAGATCGGACGAACGTCGAGCGAGCGGACTCAATCTCGAACACCATGAGTGCGCCGTCACCGTGAGCAACTCCGCCATCTCGCCCCGGGAGTCATTCCTGTTTTCATCGGAGTCCGTGGCGGCTGGTCATCCGGACAAGCTCGCCGACCAGATCTCGGATGCGATCGTCGACGCCTTCCTGCAGCGCGAGCCGCGTGCGCGCGTGGCGTGCGAGACGCTGGTTGCCGACGGCTACATCGTGCTGGCGGGCGAATTCCGCACCGCGGACGAATCGGTGTTCCGTCAAGTGCGCGACGACGCACCGCGCATCGTGCGCGATCTGCTGCGCGAAGTCGGCTACACCGATCGCGCGAGCGGCATCGATGTCGCGGCGTGCGAAATCGTGGTCCGCTTCAATCATCAGTCGGCCGACATCGCGCAGGGGGTCGACCGGACGGACCGCGAGCAGGGCGCCGGTGACCAGGGAACGATGTTCGGTTACGCGGCGCGTGAGACGGCCGTGCTGATGCCCAAGCCGATCTGGCTGGCGCACCGGCTGATGCAGAGGCAGGCGGAGCTGCGACGGAGCGGGGTGCTGCCGTGGATGCGGCCGGACGGCAAGACGCAGGTGACGGTGCGCTATCGCGACGGCGCCCCGGCCGAAATCGTGACCGTGGTGCTGTCGACCCAGCACGCGCCCGATGTCTCGCAGGACCGGCTGCGCGAGGACGTGATCCGCCACATCATCGAGCCGGTCATTCCGGAGGCCGAGCGCGCGGCGGACATCCGCTATCTGATCAACCCGACCGGGCGCTTCGA
>JBAIYN010000118.1:0-9187 GCA_037915775.1 Burkholderiales bacterium
CGCGGATAGCGGCGCAGAAACTCCTCGAAGAACAGGCGGACGTAGAACGGGTCTTCCTGGGTGATGCAGATGAAGCGGAACGCCATTGTTTCCTCGGCTCTTGATCTCGGGACGATTGGATCGACCAGCGGCGCTTTGCCTAGCGGCGCACGGTCTCCCAGGTCACGGCCTTGTGGCCCTTCCAGATCCTGTACATGGCGACCACAGCCGCCGCGTTGACGATGCAGAAGTACAGCGGGATCGCGAACGGCCCGACCGGGATGGATCGGCGTTCGGCGAAGTAGCCCACGGCAGCGATCACGTAGAACGCGACCTGCAGGGCAAACAAGACGTCGTACAGCGGCCGCCCCAGCAACGCGAGGTTGGCGACGAATGCCACGCCGAGGAACAGCGGCACCAGCCAGCGCATCACCTTGTGCGAAAGCAGCTGGAACGCCACGAAGCCGTGCCGCAGCGGATTCAGCAGCGCGCGCATGTAGATGAGTCCGCGCATGCCGCGCGTGACGACCCGCACGCGCATGTTGAACTCCTCGCGCGTCTTCTCGGTGGTCTCCTCGAAGGCGATCGCCTCGGGTTCGAACACGATGCGGTAGCCTTTCTCAAGCACCTTGAGCGGCTCGCACAGGTCGCTGATGATGTCTGGCGGCAGCGGCGTATACAGCTCGCGCCGAACCGAGTAGATGCAGCCGCAGCAGCCTGTGATGGTGCGCACGCGGGTCTGCATTGACTTGATGGCGTTCTCATAGCGCCAGAACAGGATGCTGCCGAGCCCGATCGGCGCACCCGTCGGGTTGTAGTACTCGTAGCGGCCGCTGACGGCGCCAACGGCTGGATCGGCATAGTTCCGCACGATCTTGCGGATAGACGACTGCTCGTAGCGCGTGGTGGCGTCGGAGAAGATGATGACCTCGCCAGTGGCCTGCCGCACGGCGCGATTCTGGGTCTCGGTCTTGCCAACTCGCCCCTCCACGCGGATCAGCCGCACGCCGCGGACGGCAAAGCCGCGCACGATGTCGTCGGTGCGGTCGGTGGAGCCGTCCGAGGCCACGATCAGTTCGAGCTTGTCCGCCGGGTAGTCGAGCGACAGGGTCTGCTCGATCTTGGCGGCGATGTTGCGCTCCTCGTTGTAGGCCGTGATGAGGAACGTGACCTTCGGTTCGATGTCCTGGCGTTGCACCGGACGGTGCAACACGCGCGACATGAGGAACACGACGACGGAATAGCCGGCATACGCAAAAACGATGGCCGCCAGCGCCACCCAAAACACGATCTCAGCCATCGGAACTCCCTTGTCCTGCCACTGCACTGCCTGCACTTGCGCCGATACCGCCTCGGCCGGCGGCCGGCTTGAGCGCACTGCCTGCATTTGCGACCACCGGTCGAAGTGCCGACTTCACGATTGACACTGCCTGTGCGGCCTGCCTTGCCACCACGCCCGACAGGGAGCGGTTGTAGACAACGATGTCGAACAGAGCGCGACTCTGTCGGGTCCAGATCTGCTTGAAGGGCTCGTCACCTTGAAGGAAGTTGTACTCGACGCACCCGGTCGCGCACGCTTCTTCGACGGTCTTGGTGATCATTACGATGCCAGGTGAAAAGGCCGACCAAGCCGGGTCGTAGCCGAGCTGGAAGTAGTACAGGCGCCCGGCGACCCGGAAGCCGTAGAACATCGCGATCGGACGGCCCTCGACCTCGAGGCCGCGCAGGACGACCTGCTCCGGCGGCAGGACCGACAGGAGCTGCGAGTGGAAGCGCTCGACGGCGTCCGAATCGAAGGCGCTTCGCATGCCCTTCTCGGTCGCTCGCAGGCGGTGCAGCGCAAAGAGCGTGCCGAGCGCCTGCGCATACTGCTCCGGTCCGTAGCTGACGTAGGCTGCCCCCTGCTGATCCAGCAGCTTGCGCGCGCGTTGTCGCAACTTGTAGCGCTCGTTGCTCGACAGTCCCGCAAGGAACTGGTCATAGCTTCTGCTCAACGGAATGAACGGGGCGAGTGACACCTGGCGCATGCTGGCGCGGTCGGCACCCTGCTGCTGCACGCAGCGCATGAGGTGGCTGTCCTGCGCCACCAGCGGCAGACGCAACTCACGCCACGGCAGGCCGCCGCTGCGCATGAACGCGAGGATGGCCAGCAGGCACCCCTCGGCATCTGCAGGAGCGCAGATCAGGTCGACATGATCCGCGCCCACGGCCTGCACGCCGGCGAACGCGAGCACAGGCTGCAGCAGCGACCCCGGACGCTGCGTCAGAGGCAGGAGGCCGCGCAATCGGCTGCTTTCCCACACGCACAGCACGATCAGCCTGGCGCCCGCAGCAAAGCAGCGCTGCCAGGTCATGAGCCACGCCCAGGTCAAGAATGGCGTGGGCAGCGAACAGCGCTCGAGCAGTTCGGTCCAGCCCGACCGCAGCCCGTCCAGTTGGTTGCCCTCACGCAGGTCGACGGTGTACATGCGCAAGCCTTCAGGAAGGAGCCAGGTGCATGAGATGACGCATGCCCCCAAGCAGGTTCACGCCGAAGACGGCCGGGTTGTCGTAACGGCCGACCGCGATGCGAGGAATCGCGAATGGCGACACACGGCTCGACCATAGGCCACTCTCGGTCGTCATGGCTGACTTGAAGCCGAGTTCCTGCACCAGGCGCATCAGCTTGCTGTCGTAGGCCCCGCTCGGATAGGCGAAGTGATCGACCGCCTGCCCGGTCCATTCGCGCAGCAGCGCGCGCGAATGCGCGATGCTTTCCCGTGCCTCATCGGCGCTGACGCGCGTCAGGATCTGATGCCCGTGCGTGTGGGCGCCGATCGTGACGAAGCGGCTGGCGCCGAGCCAACGGAGCGAATCGACGCTCATTGGTCGCAGCTGCCACGCGTCGCGCTCTCGCAGCGCCTCGGTCTGCTCTTCGACGGACTGCGCGGCCGCCAGCTGTTGCGCAACCGGCATCGACTTCAGCTGCCTCAGCAGCGTCTGGATGCGCCGCCAGTTCCCCGGCCCACGATCCGCGTTGATCCGATGCATGCCGAGTCCGAACGCGCGCAGGTCGAGAGTGACCGGCGTGCGCAGGTTGACCGCGTTGACGATGCGGTCGAACCAGTATGACTCGCCGCGCTCGATGTGACGCGTCGCGACGAAGACGGTCACGGGAAGCCGCTCAGCCTCGACGATCGGCAGCAGCACATCGTGATTGCCAGACAGGCCGTCGTCGAAGGTGATCACGGCCAAGGGGCGTCGCAGCCCGGTACGCTGCGCCTGCATGGCCTCGTCGAGGGACACCACGTCGTAGCGCTGGCGGACATGGCGGATCTGCCGCAGGAAGTCGGTCCGCCGGACCACGGCCCAGGCATCGACGAGCGCATCGTCCGGACAGAGGTCGTGGTACATCAAGACCGTGATGTTGCGCGCGAGCAGCGACCGTCGCAGGCCGGAGACCTCGGCCAGCCCGATCAAGCCGGCCGCTGCAAGCGTCTTGAGCATCAGTCGCGCGCCGATGACGCCGGCGCCAGTTCGTTCTCGAAGAGCTTCAGCAGATGCGCACGCAGCTTCTTGCGGTTCTCTGGAAAGTGCCGCGAACTCCACCATGTGGCACCGGGCTCGATGACGACGTCGGGCGGGCGCTGTGCACGCCAGCGCTCGAGGCACTTCTCCCGATACTTCTCGAGCGACCCGAACGGGCGCGCGGGAACTCCCATGACGATGGAGTTGGGCGGCACGTCGTTGACGACGACGGAGCCCGCGCCGACGATCGAGTTCGGCCCGATCCGCACGCCCGGAAAGATCACAGCGTGCTGGCCAACCATGCAGTTGTCCTCAATGACGATCGGCCCGAACGTCTGCAGATCAGGCACCTCGTTGCGGAACATGAAGGCGCCGCCATCGTGCGTGATCAGCGACACCCCGGAGGCGATTGCCACGCGATTTCCAATGCGCACCAGATAAGGCTCGGTGCTCAGTTCGGTGGGAACGATGTAGCAGCCTTCGCCAATGCGAGCACCCTGCTTGCGAAAGTACTCGGCAATCGTGTAGGGCGTGTAACGCCGCAGCTCGAGTTGACGGCGGATGTGCCGATAGAGATTCGCGGCAACGCGAAACATGTACTCCTCCCCTCGCTTCCATTCACCGCTGGCGCCGGTGATGTCGCGTTCGCCTCTTGTGCGTCACCACGGACAAGGCTCTTGAGGCGGCCTCGTTACGCAGTTCGCTGTGCATCGCCTTGAACAATGGGAGATGCATCAATCGACGCGAATTATATGGGGACCGTTCACGCGAATGAGGCCGCCGGAACACCGACCGGACCGTCCGGCGATTCGGCTGGACAGCCGGTAGGCTGCGTGCTACGAGTTGGACACCGCCGGCACGTCCAGTCGCCACCCCATGCTTGCCTCGATCAAGGCCTTACTGAAGTTCCTGCTCGCGCCCGCGATGTACATGGGGGTGTGGGTGGTCACCATCATCGGCGCCGTGCGTCGGGCGGACCTGTCGCTGTACCTGCTGGCCATCCTCGCCCCGATTCCGACGCTCTGGTACCCCCTGCAAGCGCTGCCGTTTGGCAATTCCACGCTCGACTTCCTGTTCGCGGCAACGGCCATCGGGATCGTCACCAACCGTGGCGGGTACGAGCGAGGGCGCAACGCCATGATCGTCGCGCTGTTCTGCCTTGTGATCCTGTTCGGACTGATGGTCGCCACCGTGCGCTTCGGGCTGCCCGCGCCGATCACCACCGCCAACCCGGCCTTGCAGGACTGGAAGAACTACACCCAGATGATCCTGCTGTACTTCCTGGCCCATGATGCGCTCAAGGACGAGGAGGACCAGAAGCGCATGGTCGTGATCATGGCACTGGTCATCTTCCTGATCGCGTTCCGCGAGTTCCGCAATTTCTCCCAGGGCGCTGCCTTCTCGTACGACCGTCGGGCGATGGGACCGTTCTGGATCGTTGGCCTGGGCGCGAACCACTTCGGCGCGTTCGTCGCGCACTTCGGCTTGCTGATGTTCGGCATGTTTCTGGTCGACAAGCACAAGCGCCGGCGCTGGCTTTACCTCGCTGCCTGCGTCTTCTCACTGCATCCGCTGTTCTTCACCTACTCGCGCGGGGCGTGGGCGGCTGCCGTCGTCGGCCTGTTCGTGTTCGGCCTGCTGCGGGCGCGCATCCTTCTGGTCGGGCTGGTCGCGCTCGCCCTCACCTGGCAGGCCGTGCTGCCGGAAACCGTGGTCGAACGCGTCCAGATGACAGAACAGGAGGACGGACAGCTGGAGGACTCGGCCGCCGAGCGGGTCTACCTGTGGCAACACGCCTGGCAGGTCTTTACCGACAATCCGGTCATCGGGGTGGGGTTCACCGGTTTCAGGATGATCCGCTCCGCCGGCGGTTTTCAGCTAACTGACCCGCACAACTTCTACATGAAGGTGGCCGCGGACTTCGGCGCGGTCGGCCTGGTCGCCTTCGGCCTGCTGCTGCTCAGCGCGCTGCTGTCGGGCTGGCGCCTCTACCGGATCGGCCGCAGCGACTTCCATCGCGCGCTGGGACTCGGCTTTCTCGGCTGCACGAGCGCGATGATGGTGAGCAACGTCTTCGGCGACCGCTTCTCGTACTTCGCCTTGAACGCCTACTTCTTCCTCCTGTGGGGCATGGTGGACCGTGCGATCCGGCTGTCGCTGCAGCCGCAGGCCCTGCCCGCAGCCGTCCCTGCCGGCTCGATGCAGGTGCCTGTCACCCAGAACGGCTGAAAGGCGCAGACGGCATGCGCGTCCTGCAGCTGCTGAGCAGTGCCGGCTTTCATGGCGCCGAGTCCATGGCCGCGGAGCTGGTGCGCCAGCTCGATGCCCTCGGCGTCGAGATCCATCTCGGGATCCTGGATAACGCGGGCCGCGGTGACCGCACGGTGCTCGACGTCACCCGTGGGTACGCCACACCGGTGGTCATCCCCTGCCGCGGTGCGTTCGATGCACGCACGCGGCGATGCATCGCCGAGTACGTGCGTGCTCATGCCATCGATCTCGTGCACAGCCACAAGTACAAGACCACGTTCTACGCGCTCTGGGCGCGCGCCGCGCCTGTCGTCGCGACGTATCACAACTGGCTCACCGACACGCCGGCGCTGAAGGCCTACGCCATCGTGGACAAGAGCCTCGCCCGCTTCTGCCGCGCCACCGTGGGCGTCTCCACACCAGTTGCCGACGAGCTTCGACGGTGGGTCCCGGCGCAGCGTGTCCACCAGATCGGCAACGGCATCGATACGCAACGATTTCGGCGCGCCTCCGAGAGGGCACGCGCGCGCGCCGAGACGCCTGGCCTGCCCGGCGGAGATGCCCCGCTGGTCGGTTTCGTCGGGCGACTGTCCGCGGCCAAGGGCATCGACACCCTGCTGGATGCCCTGCCGTTGCTCGATGCACGGCTTGGACGCCGCGCGCAGGTCGCGCTGGTGGGCGACGGTGAGCATCGCGCCACGTTGATGTCCGAGGTGGCGGCGCGCGGCCTGCAGGACCGGGTGCACTTTCTCGGCGCGCGCTCCGACACGCCGGCGCTGTACTCGGCGTTCGACGTGTTCTGCCTGCCGTCGCGGGTGGAAGCGTTTCCCATGGTCGTTCTCGAGGCGATGGCCTGCGAGACACCGGTCGTGGCGACCGATGTCGGCGACGTTGCCCGCATCCTGGACGACGGTCGCAGCGGCCGCGTCGTCCCGATGGACCACCCCGCGGCACTGGCCGCAGCCCTGGCTGATGTCCTCGCGGACCCCGTGGACGCGGCAGCGCTGGCGCGCGCTGGACGCGAGCGCGTGCAGCAGCTTTACTCGGCGCAGGCCATGGCCCAGCGCTATCTCGCGCTGTACCGCGACGTCGTCGGCTGACGCCGCCCCGGCGCGGCGGTGTGCGCCTTGCCACCAGCTCAGGTTGGCTGGTACTGCTCCTGCCAGACCATGAGCATCAGCAGCGCCCAGATCCGGCTATGGTGGTTCTCGCGCAGGCTTGTGTGCTCGTCGATCAGGCGCTCCACCACGGACGGATCGAACCATCCGAGCCGCTCCAGCCGGGCGCGCGACAACAGGCTGCGCAGCATCGGGTTCAGTTCGTTGCGGAACCAGACCGTCAGCGGGACCGTGAAGCCCTGCTTGCGCCGGAACAGGATTTCGTCGGGCAGCGTGCCGCGGAAGGCCTGCTTCAGCAGGTGCTTCTTCGTCCGGCCGCGCAGCTTGAGCGAGGCCGGCACGCGCGCCATGAACTCGACCAGTTCGTGATCGACGAATGGCGCGCGCGCCTCGATCGAATGCACCATGCTCATGCGGTCGGTCAGCGTGAGCAGATCGCCCGACAGATAGGTCATCGTGTCCGCATACAGGGCCCGATTCAGCAGGTCCGGTATTCCTTCACGCCCGAAATACTGGTCGAAGAACATTTGCGATGCCGAGCGGTCGACGCGGGCCCGCATGGCGGGGGTGTACAGCCGCTCGCGCCACGGGTCATCGAAGGACGAGATCATCGAGCGGTAGGCCACGGCCGGCTCGGCCCCCGCGGTGCGCGCGAACCGCTTGATCCGCTCCGTGGTCCGGTTGCCGCTGCGTGAGTCCGGCAGAGCGGCGACCGCGCGCTCGATGAGCCCGCGCCGCAGCCATCCTGGCAGCGCCCGGTAGTAACGCGTCAACAGCAGCCCGACGTAGCGCTCGTAACCAGCCGCGACTTCATCCCCGCCCAGGCCGGACAGGACGACCTTCACATGGCTTCGGGTCTCGCGGAACACGTAGTAATTGGCGATCGCCGAGGAATCGGCAAACGGCTGGTCGAAGCAGCGGACCAGCTCGGGAATCAGCTGCACGACGTCCGGCTGCACGACGAACTCGTGATGCTCGGTGCCGAAGCGGTCCGCCACCATCCTCGCGTAGCGACGCTCGTCGTAGTAGCTGCCTTCGCCGCCGTAGCCGATGCAGAAGGTCTTGACCGGCCCGCTTGCCGCAGCCGCCATCTCGGCCACCACGGCGCTCGAATCGATCCCGCCGGACAGCAGCGCGCCGAGCGGGACGTCGGCCACCAGGCGACTGCGCACGCTGCGGCGGAACTGCGTGCGGAACGCATCGACCGTGCCGCGCGCGTCGTCGCCGGCTGCTGGCGGGAAGTCGAGGTCCCAGTAGCGCCGGATGCGGACCTCGCCGTTCTCGACGATCAGCGTGTGGGCCGGCGGCAGTTCGCGGATGTCGCTGAAAATGGTGCGCGGCGCCGGGACGTACAAGTAGTTCAGGTAGCCATCGAGGGCAGTCGCATCGAGGTCGCGGCCGGCCGCATCGGTCTGCAGCACGCACTTGATCTCGGAGCCGAAGACGAATTTGCCGTTGCGGCGCGCGTAGTACAGCTGCTTTTCCCCGACACGATCGCGACCCAGAAGCAGGCGCCGGCGCACCGCGTCCCACAGCGCGAAGCAGTACATGCCGTTCAGGTGCTCGACCAGGCGCTCGCCGTGCTCCTCGTACAGGTGCACGAGCGTTTCCGTGTCCGACTGCGTGTAGAAGCGGTGCCCGCGCGCCTCCAGTTCGGCGCGCACCGCCCGGTAGTTGTAGATCTCGCCATTGAAGACGACCCACACGGTCTTGTCTTCGTTGTGGATCGGTTGGTGGCCGGTCGACAGGTCGATGATGGACAGGCGGCGCATGCCGATCGCGACGCTGCCATCCGTGTACTGCCCTTGGTCGTCCGGGCCGCGGTGAACGATGACGTCGAGCATGCGCGTGAGCTCGCCTGCATCGGCGGTCCGCTCGACGTTGGTGTGATGAATGCCGGCAATGCCGCACATGAGTTGCGCAACCCTGGAGTGTCTTCGTTATCCGGACGCAGACCTAGCTGGCCGCCTCGCCGAGCACAGCAGGCGCAACCGGCCGGCGCGCACGTCGTTCGGCGGCGGACTGGTACACCTCCAGCAGGTCGCCCGCGATCACGCCCCATTCGTAGCGCCGCTCGACCAGCGAACGGCCAGCAGCGCCGAGTCGCTGTGCCAGCGCCCGATCGCGCAGCACGCGCACGATCTCGGCGGCAAACGCCTGCGGCTCATCGGCGACGAGCAGGTGCTCGCCGTGCCTGACTTCCAGCCCCTCGCAACCGACCGAGCTGCTGACGATGGCCTTGCCCATGGACAGCGCATCGAGGATCTTGAGCCGCGTGCCGCCGCCCACGCGCAAGGGCACGACATAGGCGGCGGCCTCGGCGATCAGCGGGC
>JBAIYN010000151.1:0-3394 GCA_037915775.1 Burkholderiales bacterium
ACAGGAACAGCCTCAGCCAGCGCCGCGTGGTCACGGTCTGGTAGTACTCGGTGTAGAAGCGGATCAGTCGCTCCTCGATCGGCACCGAGCGGTCCTTCAGTTCGGCGAACCAGATCACCTTGAACGAGCCGGCGATCTCGGCGCGGTAGACCGCCTCGAGCAGCGCGGCCTTGTTCGGAAACAGGCTGTAGAGCAGTCGCTGCGAGACGCCGCAGGCATCGGCGAGCGCGCGCGTCTGCGCCGTCAGGCCCTTCTCGGAGAAGAACTTGTACGCCTCGGCGAGCACCTGCGCGCGGCGCGTTTCGCGCGGCAGGCGGATCGATGCCCTGCGGCGCCGCGCCGCAGGCAGCTTTCTCCTGGGCTGCGCCGGGGTGTCTGATTTCGTGTTCATCGTTGCCCGTCGCCTCCGGACGAGCGTGCGCCGGTGTTCCGCGGCCACGCGTTTATTTCGTCATCTGACGATAATATCGCCGGTTGCGCACCGAGCGCCACATTTGGAGGAGGAAGCGATGATCGTCGAAATGCGCACGTATCAGCTGCTGCCCGGGCGGGCGGCGGAATTCCTGAAGATCTACCAGGAGAACGGTCTCGCCATCATCACGCGCTACGCGAAGCTGCTCGGCTGCTGGACCAAGGAGAGCGGCACGCTGAATTCGGTCGTGTTCCTGTGGGGCTATGACAGCTTCGCGCACCGCAGCGAACAGCGCGCCAGGCTGGCGCAGGATGCGCAATGGCAGTCGTTCGTGCCGGCGATCCTGCCGTTCCTGGTGCACCAGGACAGCACGTTCCTGAATCCCGTTTCGTTCTCGCCCATCAAGTAACGACCCGGACCACGGGTTCGCCGCGCCCACCGCGCGCGTCAAGGTGGTCTAGACGAACAGGCGCGCGAGGAAGAACGCGCCCATGCCGATCGCCATCGTCGCCAGCGTGTTGCGCGTGGCGAGCATCGTGACGACGGCGACGACGGCGCCGATCAGCTTGACGTTCGCCAGCGTGATTGCCCACGCGCCGTGCTGGGTCAACACCTCCGGTGCGATCAGTGCGGTCAGCGCGCAAGCCGGCGCATAGCGCAACGCGTGCTGCACACGCTCGGGCAACCGGACCTTGTCGCCCAGCACGAGAAAGGCGTTGCGCGTGACGATCGTCACCAGCGCCAGGCCGATGATCGTGATCCAGACCGCGGCCGCGCTCAAGATCTTTCCAGTGCGATATCGGCCGTCATCGCGGCGACCATGCCGACGATCACCGCGACCACCAGGCCCAGTCGCAGCGGAAGTGGCGCGGCGAGCACCGCGACGACGCCGGTGGTGACCACGCCGAGCAGCGCCGGTCGAGTGGAGATCATCGGCAGCATCAGTGCGATCAGCGAGACCACGGTGACGAAATCCAGTCCCCACGCGGCCGGGATCTGCGCGCCGAGCACCACTCCGCCGAGCGACGTCGCCTGCCACACCAGCCACGTGCTGGACGTGGCGCCGATCAGGAACCAGATCTGCTCTGGTGCGCCGCGCTCGTGGGCCGGCTCGCCGACCCAGCGCGCCATGCTGACCGCGAAGCTGAAATCAGCGGTCACGTAGCCGAGCAGCATGCGCCGTGCGAGCGGCAGGTGCTTCAGGTGCGGATACAGCGCCGCCGAGAAGATCGCGAAGCGCAGGTTGATCACCAGCGCGGTCAGCAGCACAACCCAGATCGGCGCGTGCGCAGCCATCAGCGGCAGCGCGGCCAGTTGCGCGCTGCCGGCGAACACCAGCAGCGACATGCCGACGGCCTGCCATGGTGACAGTCCCGAGTTGACCATTGCCACGCCGGTCACCACGCCCCAGATGCCCGTCGCGATCAGCGACGGCCCCGCGCGCAGCACCCCGTCAACGAGCGCGGCACGCCGAATGCGCGCCTGCGCAGGAGGTCGGCCGAACCAGCGCAGCGGGATCACGCGGTCGCCGACGCGGGAGTCGCGCGTGTGCCCAGCCACGCGATTGCCAGCAGCGCGGCCAGCACGAATGGCAATGCGTAGAGGTTGAGGTCCGTCCAGCCACTGGAGGAGATCAGCGCTCCCGACGATGCCGACGACGTGATCATCGTGGTCCAGACGGTCAGGTCGTTGACCCCCTGCACCTTCGCCTTCTCCGCCGTCGTGTAGGTCGTCGTCAGCAGCGTGGTCGCACCGACGAACATGAAGTTCCAGCCGATGCCGAGCAGCACCAGCGCACCCCAGAAATGCCAGTACGTGACGCCGAGGTGCGCGACCGTCATGGTGCCGAACATCAGCAGGCACCCGGTCGCCATGATCCGCAGCACGCCGAAGCGCCGGATCAGGCCGCCGGTGAAGAACCCGGGCGTGAACATCGCCACCACGTGCCACTTGATCACGTCGGCGGAATCCGGATAGCCGAAACCGCACACCTTCATCGCCAGCGGCGTGGCGGTCATCAGCAGATTCATCGCGCCGTAGCTGATCGCGCCGACCATCACCGCGACGACGAACGCGGGCTGCGCGGCGATCGCCGCCAGCGGCCGCGCCGGACCCTGCGCCGCGTGCTCGGTGCGCGGGATGCGCAGGCGGCTGGCGATCAGGCAGGCGATCGCCGCCACGACCGAAAGGCCGACGTAGGTGCCGGCGAAGGTGATCGGCAGCATTTCGCGCGTGAACTTGCTCATCTCGGGGCCGACGATTCCGCCCGCGATGCCGCCGGCGAGAACCCACGAGATCGCGCGCTCCTTGAGCGACTTGTCGTACGCCTCGGCGACGTCGGCGGCGGCGAAGCGCAGGTATTGCGCGAACGCGTTGTACAGCCCGATCACGAAGGTGCCGGTGCACAGCAGCACGAAGCTGTGCGCGAACATCGCCGTCGCCGCCAGCAGCGTGCCGGTCAATCCCATGCACGAGCCGAACATGAACCCGGCGCGCCGGCCCCAGCGCGCCATTGCGAACGAGGCCGGCAGCGTGGTCAGCGACGAGCCGATGATGTAGGTCGTGATCGGCAGCGTCGCGAACAGCGGATTCGGCGTGAGCGCCATCCCGGTCAGTGCGTTGACCGAGATCAGCGTGACGTTGTTGATGTACAGCAGCGCCTGGCAGGTGACGAGAAGCCAGAGCTGTTTCTTGGCGAGCGACGCGTTGGACACCATGTCTCCCTGCCGAGCGATTCTATCGGCCTCGTCCGGGGCGCCGTCGCTACAATCCGCACTTCCCCGATTACAACTGCAACACGATTCGGAGGCGCACGATGTCGATGGCCGACCGCGATGGATGGATCTGGTACGACGGCAAGCTGGTGCCGTGGCGCGATGCGACGACGCACGTGCTCACGCATTCGCTGCACTACGGACTGGCGGTGTTCGAAGGCGTGCGCGCGTACAAGACCGTCGACGGCACCGCGGTCTTCCGCCTGCG
>JBAIYN010000562.1:0-2982 GCA_037915775.1 Burkholderiales bacterium
CCAACCAGGTGATCGCGCAGATCGAACTGTTCACCCATACCGACAAGTACCCGGTCGGCGTGTACGTGCTGCCCAAGCACCTCGACGAGAAGGTCGCGCGGCTGCAGCTGAAAAAGCTCGGCGCGCAACTGACCGAGCTGACCGACGAGCAGGCGCGCTACATCGGCGTCAGCAAGGCCGGACCGTACAAGCCCGACCACTATCGGTACTGAAACCCGTTGCCGGTTGCTCGTTGTCCGTTGCCCATCGAGCAGCACCGGCTGACGGTGGGTCTGCCAGCTGGAGACTGAAGTCATGCGAATCCTCGTGATGGGATCCGGCGGTGTCGGCGGGTACTTCGGCGCGCTGTACGCGATGGCGGGTCACGAGGTAACGTTCGTCGCGCGCGGAGCGCATCTGGCCGCGCTGCGCGCGAACGGCATGACGATCGAAAGCGGCGTGACGCCGCTCCACCTGCCGTCCGTGCGGGCGAGCGACGATCCGACGAGCGCGGGCGCGGTCGACGTCGTGATGTTCTGCACCAAGCTGTGGGACGTCGAGTCGGCCGGCCGGCAGATCGCACCGGTCGTCGCGAAGGGCGGCGTCGTGATCCCGTTCCAGAACGGAGTCGACAGCCACGCGATCCTGCAGCGCGTTCTCGGGGCCGAGCATGTGGCAGGCGGCGTCGCGCAGATCGCCGCGACGATCAGGGCGCCGGGCGTGATCGCGCATACCGGCACGATGGCTCGGCTGCAGGTCGGCGCGTTCACTCCCGCACTGGCGGAACCGGTGCGAGCGTTCGCCGCCGCAGGCAAGGCGGCCGGCGTCAACATCGACGCGGTCGACGACATCGAAAAGGCGCTGTGGCAGAAGTTCGCGATGCTCGCCGCGCTGTCCGGCACGACCTGTCTCGCGCGCCAGCCGGTCGGCGTGGTGCGCAGCGATCCGAACCTGCGCGCCGCATTCACCGCCGCGGTGCGCGAGGCGACGGCAGTGGCGCAGGCGAAGGGCATCGCGCTCGGCGCCGATTTCGTCGAGCGCCAGCTCGGCTTCCTCGACGGGCTGCCGGCGGAAATGCGCTCTTCGATGTTGAACGACCTGACTGCCGGCAACCGTCTCGAGGCGCCGTGGCTGTCCGGGGCGGTCGCGCGCATGGCGAACGAGGTGAAGATTGCGGCGCCGGTCAGTGCGACGATCTACGCGGCGATGAAGCCTTACATCGACGGTGCCGCGCCTTCAAAGAAGGGGTGAATCGATGCGACTGCTGCTGATCTGGATCCTGAACTCGCTCGCGCTGTTCGCCGTCACGATGCTGCTGCCCGGCGTGCACATCGACCGATGGTGGCCTCATGCGCTGATCGCGGTGCTGGTGCTCGGCCTGGTCAATGCACTGATTCGGCCGATCCTGGTGATCCTGACGCTGCCGATCACCGTGCTGACGCTGGGGCTCTTCCTGCTGGTGATCAATGCGCTGCTGTTCTGGGCCGTCGGATCGTTCCTCGAAGGATTCAAGGTCGACGGTTTCTGGTGGGCGATGGCGGGCGCGCTGCTGTACAGCTTCCTGTCTTGGGCGTTCTCGACGGTGCTGAACAAGTGACCGGCGCCGTCCGCACCTTCAGCTTCGAGTTCTTTCCGCCCAAGACACCCGAGGGCGCGCAGAAGCTGCGCACGGCGCGCGCCCGGCTGGCGGAGGTGCAACCGGACTTCTTCTCGGTGACCTTCGGCGCCGGCGGCTCGACCAAGGAAGGCACGTGGAACACCGTGATGGAAATCCACGGCGAAGGGCGGCCGGTCGCGCCGCACATCTCGTGCATCGGCACCACGCGCGAATCGGTCCGCGAGTTGCTGGACGGCTACCGTCGCGCGGGCATCAAGCGGCTGGTCGCGCTGCGCGGCGACGTGCCTTCGGGAGCGGCGGGCGGCGCGGGCGATTTCCGCTACGCGAACGAACTGGTCGAATTCATCCGCGCCGAGACCGGCGACTGGTTTCACATCGAAGTCGCCGCGTATCCGGAGATGCACCCGCAGGCGCGCTCGCCCGGGGACGACCTGCGCAATTTCCTGCGCAAGCTGCGCGCCGGGGCGAATTCGGCGATCACGCAGTACTTCTACAACGCCGACGCCTACTTCCGCTTCCGCGACGACGCGGCCGCCGCCGGCTGCGCGGCGCCGATCGTGCCGGGCATCATGCCGATCACCAATTTCACGCAGCTGGCGCGCTTTTCGGACACCTGTGGCGCCGAGATACCGCGCTGGATCCGCCTGCATCTCGCGAGCTTCGGCGACGACCGGGCGTCGATCCGCGCGTTCGGCCTCGACGTCGTCACCGACCTGTGCGAGCGCCTGCTCGCGGGCGGCGCGCCGGGGCTGCACTTCTACACGATGAATCAGGCCGACGCCACGCTGGAACTGTGGCAACGCCTCGGCCTGCCGAAGTAGCAATCCTCAGGCGGGCGGGCGCCGGTACCGCTCGTCCTGCGCGACGAACTCGTGCTCCAGCGAGGCGGCGGCAAACCATTCCTGCATCGCCGGCAGCACCAGCATGGTCTGCATGTATTCCGTGAGGGCTTCGGACAGCACTGGCTTGTACGTATTGAAACGCGTGACCACCGGCGCGTAATACGCATCCGCCACCGAGAACGGCCCGAACAGGAACGGCCCGCTCGCCCGATGGCGGGCACGCAGCCCGGTCCAGATCGCGGTGATGCGATCGATGTTGTCCTGCACCTCGATGTTCCAGCCCATGCCGGCGAGATCCGCAGTGATGTTCATGTCCATCTGGCTGCGCAGCGCCACGAAGCCCGCATGCATCTCGGCGCAGATCGCGCGCGCCTCGGCGCGCTGCTTCGCGTCGCGCGGCCACAGATGCTTTTCGGGAAATTTCTCGGCCAGGTACTCGGCGATCGCCAGCGTGTCCCACACGGTCAGGTCGCCGTCGATGAGCACCGGCACCTTGCCGGTCGGCCCGTACGACAGCGCGTCCTTCTTGAAGGTCGGCGAATT
>JBAIYN010000418.1:0-2417 GCA_037915775.1 Burkholderiales bacterium
GACGAGGGCTGCCAGGAGCCAGCATCCATGCGGGTTTCCAGAGGCTTGAGACCGCAACCCCCGCTTCTTCCGCCAGCACATTCCGGCCACGACGCTCAGGCATCAGCAGTTCGGTTGCGAGCAACGATCGAACTCGAGACCGCACACACTCCGAGCCCCTTTCGGATCGCCATACAAATCAAATGCAGCATCGCTCCAGAAATCGACTGTCACTCACGACCCGGCAGAATGCGCGAATGAGCCAGCACGGTCGGACGAGCGCGCCACCGACGACGCGACAAGTCCGTACTCAGTGGCTCGTCGCCGTGTCCGGTCTTGCACCGGGGTCGTGCACCAGAACCGCAGGAATCGAATCCAGGCCGAGCGCCTGCGAGGCTCGCCAGCGGCGCTCGCCATGCACGATGACGTAACCGTTTGCGCTGGCGCGCACGAGCACGGGTCGCAGCACGCCGTGGCGGCGAACACTATCGATGAGCGCCTCAATCTCATGGGTCCCGTAGCCGCGACTACGAGGGTCGGGACGCATATCCGAGCAGCGGATCTTTTCCAGACGCATGACACCACCTGATTCCGGTTGCGTCGCGCAGCGCTCTGCGTTGACCGGCGCAGTGTGCGCGCGCTTCGGCAACGATCCACGGCATCGACGTGCCAGATCCGCGCGAATCCGGCGACTGACGCGGAAACGCGCGATGCGTCAGGGTGCACGTCGTCATTGTGCGCGCCGCCTCGGCTGGGACGGCTCAAATAACCTGCGGTCGTGATTACATGGGAAGTTGATATTTCCCCTTCGACCGGGCTCCGAGTAGCTTGTTGACGTCAAGTCAATGCTTGGAGCGCCAATGATCGTCGCCGACGTTCCGACCGTAGGGCGCGACTTTGCCAGCGTCTTGCCAATTGGGTTCGACGAAGATGGATTTCTCGTTGAGACCGCGCAGTGGACACCACGTCTCGCCGAAGGACTTGCCCGCGAAGCCGGCATCAGCGATCTGACCGCCAAACACTGGGAAGTCATCTACTTCGTGCGGGGGCGGTTCTTCCTGAACGGCTCTCTGCCCGTGATGCGATTGATTTGCAAGGCGGCCGGTTTGGACCCGTCAAACGCGCACCAGTTGTTCAGCAGCTGCAGGAGCCTCTGGCGCATCGCTGGTCTGCCGAACCCTGGCGAGGAAGCCAAGTCCTACATGACTTGATTCACTGCGACGAAGATCGCATGCTGCGTCAGAGGAGCGTGCCGCTCTGATCGACGGGCAATGTACAAATCCTTCCCCAGCGGATGGGCGCGCCGTGCACGATGTTTGCCCGTGGGGCGCGGGCCAGTTGAGCGAATGGGCTCTGCGAGCCTACGCGTACTCGCGCGGCATCCTGCCGGAGAAGCCGTCGCGATAGCCATCGCCGAGCTCGCCTTGGAGCCGCAACCAGCGCTCGTGAACTTCGGCCGAGTTGAAGACCTTGCCGTAGTAGTTGCAGCGCAATCCGTGCTGAAAACCGATCCCGTAGTCGGTGCCAGCAACCGGGTCGGCTTCAGCCATGCGCCTAAGAAATTCCGCCTCGGTCATCGCAACCTCCGGCGCGCACTGTAGGTCGGGGTTCGCCCGGGCCCGTGCCTTAGATCAATGCCTCTCTGGGCATCACCAAAGTTGCGGGAATCACGGAATCGGGCGAGGCGACACTTCAGAAGAAGGGGGCCCATCTTGCGATCCATGCCGGATTCGCTTCGACGGGCGTGATGGCAGCCGCGCGCCTGATGAATGTCGTCGCCATGGAAGTGCGGCCGCCGACCTTCAGTCGCGATCTTCTGAACGAGTGACTGCTTGCCGCCGTTGGGCTGTATTTCTCTGCGGCCACCGGACACTCACGGGGTTCGCGAGGTGGACCGCGTTTGAACCCTCGCGACCCCGTACCTACAAATCGATGTCCGACGGTGAGCAATTGCCAGCCTCCGGGCTCCAGCCCAGAATTCGACGTCCTCACTTTGCAGGCCATCCGGCTTGCCCGGGCAGTGCATGTGAATTCCGCGGATCAGTCGATGCGCGACTACTACGCGGCCCGCGCGACGGAGTACGACAGCGTCTACCTGAAGCCGGAGCGGCAAGCGGATTTGCGAGCCATTGAACGGTGGCTGCCTCCCCTGTTCGACGGCGCGCGTGTGCTCGAGATTGCGTGCGGTACCGGGTACTGGACGCAGTTCATTGCACCGGTGGCCCGAAGCGTTCTGGCGATCGACACCTCGACAGAAGTCATGGCGATCGCGAGGAGCCGGGTCGCTGCGGCTGATGTTCAATTTGCCGTGGGCGATGCCTACGCACCTCCGCGCGGATCCGGCAAATTCGACGCCGCCTTTGCCGGCTTCTGGCTGTCGCACGTTCCGCTTGGCCGCCGAGCGGAGTTCCTGCAGGGGTTGAACGACGTGCTTCGTC
>JBAIYN010000100.1:0-1818 GCA_037915775.1 Burkholderiales bacterium
CGGAGGTCTTCAGCAGTTCATGCGCGCGCTTGATCTCCTGCGCGTCGCCATGCACGACCAGCATGAACTTGTTCGCCTTCAATGCGGTTTCATAACGCAGCACGGAGTCCCTGGGAATCCCAACCGCCATCAAGGCACCGGCCAGGGCACCGATGCCACCGGCCAATACCGCGCCTTGCAGGCCGCCGAACAGCATGGCCGCGAGCGGGCCTAAGACGATCACATGGCCCACCACCGGGACGAACATCATCGCGGAGCCGAACAGGATGCCCATCAAGCCGCCCCAGAACGCACCCCACTTGCCGAATACCCTGGCCCGATCTCCGGCGTTGAGAAATCCGACGACATGCTCCTCGGTCTCGTAGTCCTTGCCGATGATCGAGATCTTTTTCATGTTGAATCCGGCGTGCTGCAGCGCCTTCACGGCGGCCTCGGCCTGGGTATGGAGGTCGTACACGGCGACTGCGATATCGGTCTTGGTCATGGTCATGCTGGGTCCTTGTTGGCTAACTTCTCGGAATCGAACTTCGCGGCTTCGCGCGTACCCGCTATCGCGTCGACTTCTGTTGCAGGAACCGCTCTTCCTCCGCGAACGCCGCCGCCTTCTGCGCGCTGGTCGTCGCCTTGGGGATCGCGTCCGCCGCAACGTCATACTTGTTCACCGGACTGCCGGCGGGCATGCCGGTCGATTCCCGTTGCAGTCGTTGGTTCTCGACCTTGAACCATGCCTCCTGCTGCGCCAGGGTGGTCACCTTTGGAATCGGATCTTCAGCCTTGGCGTTGCGGTCGACAGGAGGACTGCCACTTGGCATGGATGTCGATTCCTGTCGCAGCGTCCTGAACTGGTTTTGGTTGAATCGCAACGAGCTCGGAGTGGGAGCTGCGGCACCGGGCTGCGCGACAGCAAGCGACGCGATGCCGGCTAACAGAGTTGCGAGAACGACATTAAGCGACTTCTTCATGGACTGCTCCTTGGTTGGTTGGAGATGCATCGGATGCGCCCGGCCGTCGATATCGATCCGGGCCCGCGGTGACCGTCGTGTGTCGTCTTGATCTTCGCATCCATGGCTTGAACTCTAGCCAACAGCGGACCACACGTAAGCTCCCAAAGGTCACGATCTGCGCATGTACGATGTCACGACCTTGGAGTGACCAAAGTCATCTGGCAACGCGCGGGGCTGCTGCTTAAGCGGCGAACCGCGCAGCGGTGGGCGTCCGGGCGACCGACAATTCGGGACGAATGTAGCCGGCGAATCCGAAGCAGAGTGACCGATGATTCCGATCGAACGTCACGGAATTTTGCCCCGTAGGCGGGATCCGCGAGGCGAGTCATGGCATCACGCGTGATGATTCCCGTATTGCGCTGCGCTCCATCGAGGCTACATCGACTCTGTCGATCGCGCGTCTCGCTTGACGATCCAGGCCGCGATCTCGGGCCAGGCCTCTTTCAGCGTGCGTGCGCCCATGAACAGGCCCACGTGCCCGCCGGGCACCACGCGCCTCCGAATCCTGTTCCCGGGCGTGCCCGTCAGGTTCGCAGCGGCGAACACTTGCTCGCGGGGAGTGACGTCGTCGCTCTCGCCCGCCAGCATGTACAGCGGACAGTCGATGGCTTTCAAATCGAGCTTGCGGCCCAGCGCCACATACTCGCCGCGGGCCAGGAGATTGCGCTTGAACAGCTGATCGATCACCTGCAGGTACCAGCGCCCGGGCAGGTCCACCGGGTTCTCGTACCAGCGCTCGAAGGCTTCGGTCTTGCTCACGTAGTCCGGGTCGTCGATGTGCTCGTACAGGAGCAGGTACTTGTCGACGTATTGC
>JBAIYN010000487.1:0-16012 GCA_037915775.1 Burkholderiales bacterium
CAGCTCAGGCTGGCGCCGATGACCCCGCACAACCGCACCGTGCACGGCACCAACTTCACGGTCGCGATCGAAGCCGCGCAGGGCGTCACGACCGGCATTTCGGCGGCCGATCGCGCGCACACGATCCGCGTGGCGTCGCGCCCGACGGCGAAGCCATCCGACATCGTGCAGCCCGGCCATGTGTTCCCGCTGGTGGCGCAGCCCGGCGGCGTGCTGATGCGCGCCGGCCATACCGAAGCCTGCTGCGATCTGGCGCGGCTGGCCGGACTGACTCCGGCGGCGGTGCTGTGCGAGATCATGAACGACGACGGCACGATGGCGCGGCTGCCGGACCTGATTCCGTTTGCGCAGCGCCACGGCCTGAAGCTCGGCACGATCGCCGACCTGATCCAGTACCGCGCCGCGACCGAATCGCTGGTCACGCGCGTCGGCCAGCGCCGCGTGAAGACGCTGGCGGGCGAGTTCGATCTGATCGCATACCGCGACGCGCCGAGTTCGAATGCGCATCTGGCGCTCGTGCTCGGCTCGCCCACGCCCGAGTCGGAAACGCTGGTGCGCGTGCACGAGCCGGTGTCCGCGCTCGACCTGATCGACGTCGACGTCAGCACCCATTCGTGGCCGGTTGCCAAGGCGCTCGGGGCGATTGCACGCGCCGGCTGTGGAGTGGTCGTTCTGCTGAACTGCGGCGAGTCGGGCGACCAGTTGCTGCGCCAGTTCGCCGAATTTTCGGACTCGTCGGCCCAGACACCGGGGTCGGGCGCAACCAAGCTGGACCTGCGCACCTACGGCGTCGGGGCGCAGATTCTGCGCGATCTGAATGTCGGCCGGATGAAGCTGCTGGCGCGGCCGCGCAAGATGCCATCGATGGCCGGCTTCGGGCTGCACGTCACCGGCTACGTCGAAGGCGACTGATGGCGATCGATTTCATCGCGCCGGACATGGACGGCACCGGGCTGCGGATCGGACTGGTGCAGGCGCGCTTCAACGAGTGGGCCGGGCAGGCGTTGGCGCAGGCCTGCCTGGGCGAACTGATCGCACTTGGCGTCGACGAGGACGACATCACGCATGTCACGGTGCCGGGCGCGCTCGAGGTGCCGGTCGCGCTGGCCAAGCTCGCCGACGCGGGCGATTTCGACGCGCTGATCGCGGTCGGCTGCGTGATCCGCGGCGAGACCTACCACTTCGAGGTGGTCTCCAACGAATCTGCGCGCGGCGTTGCGCAGGTATCGCTCGAACGCGGCGTGCCGATCGCGAACGCGATTCTCACCACCGAGGACGAGGAACAGGCGCGCGTCCGGGTGGAGGAAAAGGGACGCGATGCCGCGCGCGTCGCGGTCGAGATGGCGAACCTGATGTGGGCGCTCGAAGAGGCCGGTGACGGTGACACCACGAGCGGCGAGTAGCGGCCCGACAACAGCCGCCGCATCCGCGGGCGGCCGCGGCGGCCGCAGCGCGCGGCGACGCGCGCGCGAGCTCGCATTGCAGGGCCTGTATCAGTGGCTGATCGGCGGGCAGGATCCCGCGGCGATCGAAGCACACCTGATGGAGACCGAAGGCTTCGGGCGCGCCGATGCCGCGCATCTGCGCGAAGTGCTGCATGGCGCGATCGAGGGAGCGGAAGACCTGCGCGCCGAATTCGGCCGCTATCTGGACCGCGCCGTGACCGAGCTCTCGCCGGTCGAGCACGCGATTCTCCTGATCGGCACCTACGAACTGAAGCACCGGGCCGAGATTCCGTTTCGCGTGGTGATCAACGAGGCGGTCGAGCTGGCAAAGAGCTTCGGCGGCACGGAAGGGTACAAGTACATCAACGGCGTGCTCGACAAGCTCGCGCCGCAGCTGCGTCCGCACGAGGCGGGGCGCTGACCCTGCGCCGGCGTCCTCCGCTCGACGCCGCGATGACCTTGCGATGAACGAGTTCGAACTGATCGCGCGCTACTTCACGCGGCCGTCGCGCGAACGTCAGGGCGTCGGCGACGACTGCGCGCTGATCGACGTCGGCGACCGCAGCCTCGCGATCACCTGTGACATGCTGATCGAGCGGCGGCACTTCTTCTCCGGCGCGAATCCGGAGTTGCTGGGCCACAAGGCGCTGGCGGTCAATCTGTCGGACCTTGCCGCTGCCGGGGCGACGCCGCGCTGCTTCCTGCTCGCGCTCGCCCTGCCGCGCGCCGACGAGTCATGGTTGCAGGCTTTTTCCGCCGGACTGTTCCGGCTGGCCGACGAATTTGCCTGCGAGCTGATCGGCGGCGACACGACGCGCGCGCCGGCGTGGGAGGCGAGCGACGGTCCGCTGACCATTTGCATCACGGCGCTTGGGGAGGTTGCGGCGGGAGCGGCGCTTTCCCGCGCGGGTGCGCGCCCGGGGGATGACATCTGGGTTTCCGGCACGCTTGGGGATGCCGCGCTGGCGCTGGCGTTTGCCGATGGCAGTGCGGATGCGGACGCGGCCGCGGCCGACCGGCAGGCCTGCATGGCGCGCCTGGAGCGCCCGACACCGCGCGTGCGACTGGGCGAACGGCTGCGCGGCCTGGCGAGCGCGGCGATCGACGTATCCGACGGCCTGCTCGGCGATCTGGGCCATATCGCCGAGCGATCGGAGGTCGGGGCTCGGCTGGATTGGCCCAGCCTTCCGCTTTCCGCCGCACTGCTCCGCCAGCCAGTCGCGCTGCAGCAACGCTGCGCGCTGGCGGGCGGGGACGATTACGAGCTGCTTTTCTGCGCGCCGCCGTCGAAACGGCGGGAAATCGAGGCCGCCGGCCGCGCCGCCGGCGTTCCGGTGACCCGGATCGGCGAAATTCTGGGCGGATCGGGCCTCGTGGTGCTCGACTCCGAGGGCTTGAACATGGAAACTCCGTTCTCCGGATACGACCATTTCAGCGTCTAGCCGCGGCCCTGACGCCACAATAACGATGCCAATAACCGAGGTCCCCCAGCCGTCGCAGGTACTTGCCGCCGTGGATCATGGCCCCGGAGCACGATCGGAATCCGGCACGCGCCCGACGTGGCGCTGGATGTGGTCGAACCCCTGGTACCTGCTCGCGCTGGCCGGCGGGGCAGGGTTGCCGCGACTCGCCCCCGGGACATGGGGCACGCTGCTGGCGTGGGCGAGCTTTGTCGCGCTCGATCCGGTCATGTCGGACCTGAGGTGGGGCGCGCTGATCCTGGCCGGACTCTATTTCGGCGCCTGGGCGGCCCAACGGGCAGGCGAGGCCCTCGGCGAACCGGACTCCGGCCACATCGTGATCGACGAAGTGGTCGCCTTCTGGGCGGTGCTCTGGCTGCTGCCGGCAGCGCACTCCGGTTGGCTGCAGGCTCTGGCCTTCCTGCTGTTCCGCGCGTTCGACATCGCCAAGCCGCCGCCGATCCGCTATCTCGATGCGCGTTTCCACAACGGCTTCGGCGTGATGCTCGACGACCTGGTGGCGGCCTTCTTCACGCTGCTGGTGATTGCGATCGGAGTGCGGGTGCTCGAATGAACAACATCGCCGACCACATCGTCTCGCTGTCGCAGGAACTCGGAACGCAACTGCTGGCGCAGCACCTGACGATCGCAACCGCCGAATCCTGCACCGCCGGGGGAATCGCGTACGCAATCACGCAGACGCCGGGTTCGAGCCAGTGGTTCGACCGCAGTTTCGTCACCTACTCCAACACGTCGAAGCAGCAGATGCTGGGCGTGTCGACCGCGTACCTGCGCGACTTCGGCGCCGTCAGTGAGCCCGTGGCGCGAGCGATGGCGCTCGGCGCGCTGACGCAGAGCCAGGCGCAGATCACGGTGGCGGTGACCGGCGTGGCGGGGCCTGGCGGAGGCACGCCCGACAAGCCGGTCGGCATGGTGTGCTTCGCATGGGCGATCAAGCGCGATCCCGCGAGCGCCCCCTGGGTGCGCACGGCGACGCGCCAGTTCAATGGGGACCGCGCCGGCGTGCGCACGCAGGCCATCGTCGAGGCGCTCGATGGCCTGATCGGGCTGCTGAAGCAGCGTCAGGACGTTTGATCGATGCACGTCGGGTTCCCGGGCTTCTCGGCAGAGAAGCACGCCGTCAATGGCGTGCACATCGACGTGCGACACTCGGCGACCCGGTGCGACCGGCCCGCGGCGGCTGCTGCTGCACGGCTTCCCACAGTCGCACGTGATCCTGCAAGAGGTCGCCCCGCGGCTGGCGCCGCAGCCGACAATGCGACGCATCGATTACATTCCGCAACAGGTGCGGGAACGGCTGGTTGACGAGATGCTGGGACTTTTCGGCGAATGAGCGACGCTCCCTTTCATCGCGCGTTGCGCCTCGGTCTGCTCGGGTTTCCCGACCGTGCCGCAGAGGACGACGTGGCGCAGATGGTCCGCGGGCTGTGGACGCCGCAGGCGCCCTGGATCGTTTCGAACGAAGCGCCGGTGGACGCGCTGCTGCTGTGGCGGGGGACGCGCGTGGGCGATCCCGAGGACGCAGCCGTGCTGCGGGTGAACCTGCATCGGTCGCGTCGATCACGGCGGGATTCCGAGCGCAGGCTTGATCCGCTGTTCGTGCGGCGCCCGCTGCGCCAGGCTGCGCTCAGGGTCGCGCTGGACGCGGCCTTCGCCCGTATCCAGCGTCTGCAGAAGTAGAACTAGCTGCGTGTCCGCTGCGCGAGCGCCGGGGTGAGTTCAGCGCTCGCGCGCAGCAGCAGGTCGCGCGTCGTTTCCCAGCCGATGCACGCGTCGGTGACCGACATGCCGTACTTGAGCTTTGAGTGGTCGGCGGGAATCGCCTGGTTGCCCGCGTGCAGATGGCTCTCCAGCATCAGGCCCACGATCGACCGATTCCCTTCCTTGATCTGGTGGATGCAGTCCATGAACACGAGCGGCTGCAGCGACGGGTCCTTCATCGAGTTCGCGTGCGAGCAGTCGACGACGATCCGGGCATCGAGTTTCGCGCGCGCCAGCGCTGTTTCGGCAAGACGCACGCTGACCGTGTCGTAATTCGGCCGCCCGCCGCCTCCCCGCAGCACCAGATGGCCGAGGCGATTGCCGCGCGTGCGCACGATCGCGGTGCGGCCGGCGCCGTTGATGCCGAGGAACGAGTGCGGCGCCTGCGCCGAGGTGATCGCATTGATCGCGACGTCGAGTCCGCCGTCGGTCCCGTTCTTGAAGCCGACCGCGGTGGACAGGCCGCTTGCCATCTCGCGGTGCGTCTGCGACTCCGTAGTGCGCGCGCCGATCGCGTACCAGCTGATCAGGTCCGCGAGGTACTGCGGGGACAGCGGGTCGAGCGCCTCGCTGCCGGTCGGCAATCCCATCTCGGCAAAGTCGCGCAGCAGCGTGCGCGCGTGCCGCATGCCCTTGCCGATCTGGAACGAGTCGTCCATGTCCGGGTCGTTGATGAAACCCTTCCAGCCCGTCGATGTGCGCGGCTTCTCGAAGTACACGCGCATCACCAGCAGCAGGGAGTCGCGCACCTCGTCAGCGAGCGCACGCAGGCGCCGCGCATAGTCGAGCGCGGCGGCCGGATCGTGGATCGAGCAGGGCCCGACAACGACGAACAGACGTGCATCGGCGCGGGTCAGGATGCGTTCGAGCTGCGCGCGTCCGGCACGTACGGTCGCCGCGGCGGACGGCGTCAGCGGAATCTCGAGCTTGATCTCGTCCGGCGACGGCATGTCGTCGAGGCCGGCGACGTTCAGGTTTTCGACGGACGGCGGGGCTTTCTTCATGGTGCGAACTTTAGCGAATCGCACCGGGCCGGCGGCAGTCGCGCGCCTACGACGCCCGAATCTTGACAGTTATCAAGCCCGGCAGAAGGACCCGGAACGGCGTTGGGAGCGCGCGCTCTATGTCGACAACGCCGGTCGACAATGCAATGGCCGGCACGACCCGACGAACACACAGGAGAGAGTCCGATGTCAAACACGCTGAAACTGATGGCACTGGCGGTCGCCGCCGCGCTCGCCGTCGCCCCTGCGTTGAGTAGCGCTCAGACAACTCCCGCGCACGAGCACGCGGCGCACGGCAAGCTCGCGCTCGACCACGGCAAGCAGTGGCCGACCGACGAGTCGCTGCGCGCCGGCATGACCAACATCCGGCAACTGTTCGAGCCGCAGCTTCCCGCGATCCATGGCGGCAAGCTCACTGCTGCGCAGTACGCGGAACTGGCGCAGAAGGTCGAGGGCGAGGTCGGCAACATCGTCGCCAACTGCAAGCTCGAGCCGAACGCCGATGCGATGCTGCACCTGGTGATCGCCGACATCGGCGGCGGAGTCGACGCGATGGCGGGCAAGAACGCCAAGGTCCGCCCGGCGCAGGGTGCGGCGCAGGTCGTCACCGCGCTGAACGAATACGGCCGCTACTTCAACCACCCCGGCTGGAAATCGATCAGGGCCGGGCACTGAACGGAGGGACACCATGAAGCTAGAGATCCCGTTGCCGCTGCGGCAGGAGCACGAAGAACTGCATGAGCGCCTGCGCGAAGCGACGCAGGCGGGCGGCGAGGTCGGCGAGGCGGCCAAGGCGCTCGCCCGGTTGATGCATCCGCACTTCGTCAAGGAAGACCAGTTCGCGCTGCCGGCGCTCGGCCTGCTGCAGAAGATCGCGCAGGGCGAGGCCACGCGCGAGATGGCGGACGTGCTGGCGCTGACGAACCGGCTCGAGGCGGAGCTGCCGACGATGCTCGCCGAGCACAAGGTGATCGTCGCCGCACTCGCGCGGCTGCGCGACGCGGCCGGACGCGCCGGGCGCGCCGACATCGTCGCGTTCACGCAGGCGCTGACGCTGCACGCGCAGACCGAGGAGCAGGTGATGTACCCGGCCGCGCTGCTGGTTGGCCGCTTCGTACGCCGGGCACTGCGTGAGACGGTAGCCGCGCACTGAAGGATATCCATCACGATGCGCATTCCCGACTTCTTCGAAGAAGTGCCCGCGATCGCGGTGCGCGATCCGCTCGCCGCGCTGCTCGGCGCGGCCGAGGACGGCCGCCTCGACTACCGTTACGCCGATGCGGTCAAGCTCGCCGGGCATTCGTGCCCGACGGTGGCGAGCGCCTGGCTGATGACGGCGCGCGCGCTCGACGCGTTGTACTCGGATGAACTGCCGGAGCGCGGCAACATCCGGGTCGAGCTGCGCGGCGCGCACGACGAGGGCGTGGAAGGCGTGATCGCGTCGATCGCCACACTGCTCACCGGCGCCGCGGGCGCGGGCGGGTTCAAGGGGATCGCGGGCCGGCATGCGCGGCGCGACCTGCTGCAGTTCGGCGCGCCGCTCCGCGGCCGCATCCGGTTCACGCGGCTCGACACGCAGCGTGCGGTCGAAGTCGACTTTCGCGGCGAGCGCGTGCCGATGCCGCCGGACATGAAACCGCTGCTGGCCGCAGCGAACGCGCCGGGCGCGACCGACGCGGCGCGGCGTGCGTTCGGCGATCGCTGGCAGACGTGGGTCAAGTCGATCCTGATCGATCACCGCGACGATCCGCAGTTGATCGAAGTTCACGAAGTGCACGCGGCCGCGCCGGCTTGAGGTCGCGCCGATGGCCCGCCGTGAAGTTGCCGCGCACGAACTGCTGGCCAACGTGGCGCTGTTCAGGCAGTTGGACGCGGCGTCCCGCGCGCGCATCGCCACGCACGCGCGCAAGCTGCGGCTGAAACGCGGCGAGTTCGTGTTCCATCGCGGCGAGGTGCCGGCCGGGTTCTTCATCGTCGTCTTCGGCGAGATTGCGCTGACCGCGCCGGGCGCGCGCGGCCCGCGCCTGACGGGGCTGGTCGGTCCCGGCCGCAGCTTCGGCGAACCGATGATGTTCCTGCGCAAGCCGTACATCGTCGACGCGCGCGCCCACACCGATGCGCTGCTGCTCGCCGTGCCGCAGGACGCGGTGTTCGCCGAGATCGGGCGCAATCCGGCGTTCGCGCACCGGATGATCGCGGGGCTGGCGGCACGGATCGAATCGCTGGTGCACGAGCTCGACGCGCAGGCGCGCGGCTCGGCGCGCGAGCGGCTGATCGACTACCTGCTGCGCGCGGCCGGCGTGCGCGAGGGCGCGGCGACGGTCACGTTACCGACGTCCAAGGTCGCGCTTGCCTCGCAGCTCGGCCTGACCGCCGAGCACCTGTCGCGGCTGCTGCGCGATCTCACCGAGCGAAAGCTCATCCGTGTCGAACGCCGCCGCATCGCGATCGCCGATGCGGCGGCGCTGGCGCGCGTCAGGCGCCGCGGCGCCGCCAGCGGTTGATCTCGTCGCGCATCGCGAGCGCCGCCGCGCGCGCCGCCTGGGCGAAATCTTCGCCATGGCTCGCGTACAGGATCGCGCGCGACGAATTGATCACCATGCCGGCTCCGGCGCGCGTCTGTCCCGCGTGCACGGCGGCCTGCACGTCGCCACCCTGCGCACCGATGCCGGGAACCAGCAGCGGCATGTCGCCGACGAGCTCGCGCACGCGCGCCAGTTCGGCGGGATAGGTTGCGCCGACCACGAGTCCGAGCTGCCCCGTTGCATTCCATTCGCCGCTGGCAAGGCGTGCGACGCGCTCGAACAGTCTTTCGCCGCCGACGTCGAGCATCTGCAGCGCATCGCCGCCCGGGTTGCTGGTGCGGCACAGGACAAGCACGCCGCGTCCTGCATAGGCGAGGAAAGGGGCGATCGCGTCCAGCCCCTGGTACGGCTGCAGAGTGACTGCATCGGCGCCGTAGCGCTCGAAGGCTTCGCGCGCGTATTGCTCGCTGGTGGCGCCGATGTCGCCGCGCTTGGCATCGAGGATCACCGGCACGTTAGGGTGCTGCGCGCGCAGGTGCGCGATCAGGCTCTCCAGCTGATCCTCGGCGCGCGCGGCGGCAAAGTAGGCAATCTGCGGCTTGAAGGCGCAGACGAGATCCGCGGTGGCGTCGGCGATCGCGCGGCAGAATTCGAAGATCGCATCGTCGCGTTCGCGCAGGTGCGCGGGCAGCCGGGTCGTATCGGGGTCGAGTCCAACGCACAGCAGCGAATTGGATTGCTGCCAGCGCGTGGCGAGCTTGTCGGTGAATTTCAAACGATGCCTCCAGGGTCCGGCGGCATTCTAGAGGCGTGTAACCTGCGCCGCGCTGTTTCCCGATCCGCTGCGTGCCCACATGACTGCGCTTTCCCGCCGCGACCTCGTGCTGCTGGCGCTGCTCACGCTCGCATGGGGCGTGAACTGGCCGGTGATGAAGTTCGGCGTGACTTCGTTTCCGCCGCTGTTGTTCCGCGTGATCGTGCTCGGGGGCGGCGTGGCGGTGCTGTGGATGTGGATCCGGACGAGAAGCATTCCGCTCGCCGTTCCCAGGGGCAAGCGGCTGACGCTGCTCTGGCTCGCCGTGCCCAACGTGATCATCTGGCAGATCCTGTCGGTGCTGGCGTTGAAGCTGCTGCCGTCGGGGCGCGCGGCGATCCTCGGCTACACGATGCCGGTTTGGGCGGTCGTGGTCAGCGTCCTCGTCTTTGGCGACCGTCCGCTGCCGCGCCACTGGCTGGGCATCGCGGCCGCGCTGGTCGGCACGCTGCTGCTGCTCGCGACCGAATTCACCGCGCTCGCCGGCAGTCCGCTGGGGACGGTCCTGATGCTGATCGCGGCGGCGACCTGGGGCTGGGGCACGGTTCTGCTGCGGCGTCAGATGCTCGATTTGCCGACTGTCACGCTCGGCTTCTGGATGCTGGCGGCGGCGGTACCGGTGGCGGCGATCACCACCCTGTCATTCGAGACCGCGCAGTGGCGGCTGCCGACGCCCACCGAGTGGAGCGCGATCCTGTACAACATCCTGGTCGCGATCGCCTTCTGTCACATCGTGTGGTTTCACCTCGCGCGCCTGCTGCCGCCGGCCGCCAGCGGCCTGTCGGTGATGCTGATTCCGGTGGTCGGCGTGTTCTCCAGCATGGCGATGCTCGGTGAGCAGCCGCACTGGCAGGATTACACCGCGCTGGCACTGATCCTGATGGCGCTGGCGACCGTACTGCTGCCGCAGCGAGCCAGATAGGGCGCGAAAAGTAAAGGGCCAGCGCAGTGCCGGCCCTTGATTGCCCTGCGCCGAGCGCAGGGGGTGTCGGCGCCAGATGCGCCGAATTCGATGATGCCAACTTACTCGCGATCGCTCTCGCCGGCAATTGCCGGAAGTTGGGACACGGTTTGGCACATCCTGCGCTACGCGGGAACCCGCTGCCGGCGCTCTGCCAGATAGCGGCGGATCAGCGCGATCAGTTCGTCCTCCTGGTATGGCTTGCCCAGGTACTCGTTGACGCCGATGTCGAACGCGAGCCGGCGGTGCTTCTCGGCGGTGCGCGACGTGATCATGATGATCGGAATGTCGCGCGTGGCCGCGTTGCCGCGCACGTTGCGCGTGAGATCGAAGCCGTCCATGCGCGGCATTTCGATGTCGACCAGCATCAGGTCCGGCAGGGTCTCCTGCAACTGGCGCAGCGCGTCGACGCCGTCCTTTGCCTGCAGCACTTCGTAGCCATGGCGTTCGAGCAGTCGCTGCGTGACGCGGCGGACCGTCAGCGAGTCGTCGACCACCATCACCTGGGCCGGCGTCGCGTGCGCGGACTCGACGGCTTCTTCCGCACCGCCGACCTCGCCGGCTTCCGCAAAGTGCGCGTCGGCGAGGGTAGGCGGCTCCGGCGCGCGCATGATCAGCTGCACCGGGTTGATGATCAGCACGATCTCGCCGTTGCCAAGGATCGTTGCGCCGAGCACGCCGGCCAGCCGCGATACGCTGGCGCCGACGCTTTTCACGACGATTTCCTGGTTGTTCGAGACGTCGTCGACCGCAATCGCGAGGCGATCGTCGCCGGACTTCAGAATGATCACCGGAATCTGCTTCTGGTGCGCAAGCGTGATTTCTTCGCCCAGCAGCTGTGCCAGCGGTCTGAGGACGATTGGCCCGACGCCCGGCAGTTCCAGCATACCGTCGCCGATCGCCCGCGCCAGCTCGGCCGGGCGGAACCGCAGCACCTGTTCGATCATGCCCGACGGCAGGGCGAACCGGCGCTGCCCGATCCGGGCCAGCATCGCCTGCATCACGGCCAGCGTGAGCGGCAGGTAGAGCGTGAAACGCGTGCCGCGGCCGGCCTCGGTGCTCACCGCGATGCGGCCGCCGAACGACCCCAGTTCCGAGCGCACCACGTCCATGCCGACACCGCGACCCGCGAGTTCGGTCACTTCGGTTGCCGTGGTGAAACCGGGCGCGAAGATCAGCTCCATCAGATCCCGTTCGCTGACTGGCTGATCTGGGGCGATCAACCCGCCGTCGATGGCGCGCCGGCGAATGCGGTCCAGGTCCAGCCCGGCGCCGTCGTCGGCGATCACGACGATGATCTCGTTCGCCTCCTGGCGCACGTCGATCTTCAGTTCACCGGTCTCCGGCTTGCCGGCCGCGCGCCGTGCCGCGGGCGATTCGAGCCCATGCACGATCGCGTTGCGCAGCAGGTGCTCGAACGGACCTCCCATCTTTTCCAGCACGCCGCGGTCCATCTCCGTGTTGGCGCCGCGGATGTCCAGGTTCACGCGCTTGTCGAGTTCCTTCGCGGCCTGGCGCGTGACGCGGTAAAGGCGTTCCGAGATGTTGGCGAACGTCACCAGCCGTACCCGCATCAGCTGCTGCTGCAGTTCGCGCGTCAGGCGGCCCTGGGCGGTCAGATCCGAATCGGCCATCTGCAGGCCCTTGAGCATGTTGCCCTGGACCATCGCGACGTCCTCGACGGTCTCGCGCAGCATGCGCGTGAGCTCCTGCAGGCGCGTGTAGCGGTCGTACTCGAGCGGATCGAACTCCGCCGATTCACGCGACAACTGGTCGGTGCGGGCCTGGATCTGCGCATCGGCCTGGATCTCGACCTCGCGCAGCTGCGAGCGCAGCCGGTGGATGTTCTCCGTGAGATCGACGATCGCGCCGCGCAGCGTGGTCACTTCGTTTTCCAGCTTGGCTCGCGCAATCGACACCTCGCCGGCATGGTCGACCAGCTTGTCGAGCACGTCGGCGCGCACGCGGATGAAGTTGGCCGTGTGCGCGGCGACGGGCGCCTCCAGCGTGGCGACGAATTCCTCGGTTGCGGGCGGCGGCGGCGTTTCCTCCGCTTCGGCGACGACCGGCATTTCGGCTGCGGTTGGCGCGATCGCGGCCGGCTCGGTCACCACCGGCTGAGCCGCCGATGCTGGCGCGGCGTGCAGCCCATCGAACAGGCTCATCGCCTGGTCGTAGGCGACATGCAGATCCTCGACCAGCGCCGGCGGAACGTCGGCCAGATGCATCGACGATTCGATGCGCGTTTCCATGCCGTGCACGACCTCGCCCAGGCGCATTGCGCCGGCCATGCGTGCGCTGCCCTTCACCGTGTGCAGCTGCCGCATCAGCTCGCGGGCGATGTCGCGATCGTTCGGCCGCCCCGCCAGCGCGCGCAGGTTCGCGCCGATCGCCGGCAACAGGTCGCCGCCTTCGGTCAGGAACACCGGCAGCAGGTCGGGGTCGAGCTCGTCGTGCACCGCCGGAGCGGCGGGGCGCAGCTCGTCGCGCGGCGCGGCCGAGGCAATCTGGCCGAGCAGGGCGGCCGTTTCGGCCGCGGCCGACGCTGCGCCTTCCTCTGCCTGTTCGAGTCTCTCGAGCTCGATCGCGGGCTCTGCACCCGGCACTTCCCCGGCTTCGACTTCGGCGGGGGTCGGCGTCGACAGCGCCACGACGGGCGTTTCGGCGACGGTCGGTGGCTCCTCCGCCAGCAGGGTCTCGTCGACTTCGGCCGCCGGCAGGTGCAATTCGGTCTGGGCACGCACGACGCTGAGAAGTTCCTGCACCGCCGCCGCTTCCAGCGGCGCGGCGTCGGGATAGATGCCCGCGGCAAACTGATGCAGCATGCCTCGCATGCGCTCGATCACGCGCTCGAGCGTGTCGAACTGCGCCGGGACAAGCGTGACGTGGGTGCCGGTGGTGCCGCTCAGCTCGTGCAGCAGGTCATCGAGCGGATCGGCGATCGCGAGCACCGGCTCCACGCCGACGGTGGCCGTGATCCCGGCCAGCGAATGCGCGCACCGCGTCGCTTGCGCGGATGCGGGGCGCTGGGGCTCATAGCGCCATTCGGAGACGTCCTGTCCGAGCGTACGGATGCACTCGTCGGACTCGTTCAGGAACACCGCATACAGTCCGTGGCTGACCGCAACCGGTCCGATTCGCTTGATCTCGTCCGCTGCTTCCGGCTCCGGCTCGACCGCGACCGCGGGCGGCTGCGCCGGCGCAGCCGCCACCGGAATCTCGAACTCGAATTCCGGCACGTCGACCACGTAGTGATCGGCATGGACCTCGGCGACCTCGGGCTGCGCAGCGGCCTCGACCGGTTGCGCGCCGGCTTCGATCGTCGCCGGCTCGATGCCTTCCGCCGAGAACGGTTCGCCGGCGCGAACGCGATCGGCGGCGCGCACCAGCGCGTCGCTGTCGATGGGCGCTTTCGGGTCGACGGCGATCCGCGCGATCCAGCCCCGCATCAAGGTACGTGCCGCGGACGCGAGCCGGATCAGGTCGTCGGTGGCGGCGCGTTCCTGCGACAGCCAGAGGTTGAAGCACTGCTCGATCGACCACGCGCCCTCGCCGAAGCTCTTCAGCCCGACCATCCGGCTCGAACCCTTCAGCGTGTGGAACGCGCGCCGCGTGGTGGTCATGGTTGCATGATCCGCCGGAGCCGCGGCGAGCTTCTTTAGCTGCGTGTCGATCGTATCGAGGACCTCATTGGCCTCCTCGACGAAGATCCCCAGCAACTCGGCGTCGGCGGCCGCTTCGGTCGCGGGCAGCGGCGCGGTCACGGGCGCCGGTGCAGCCGCCGCGAGCGGGGCGAAGATCCGGAGCAGTTCCGCGACGGAGTCGGCGTTGTCCACGCCCTGCAACTGCTTGACCAGCACGGCTGCGCGCCCGGCGCGCTGTTTCAGCGCGTCGTCGTCGAGCAGGTCCGCGTCGTTCGACAGCCGCGGCAGCAGTTGGTCGAACTCCCGCAGCACCGCCTTGTCGCCGCTTGCGAGGCGTTGCGCAAGCGCGTGCGCCTGCTCGATGTGATGGCGCGCGGCATCCTCGACGTTCTCGCCGGCCGCGCCGCCCATGCGGGTGATCGGGCCCATCTCGGCGTCGTGCGCGGCCGTGCCTTCCTCGATCTGCGCCACCGCGAGATCGGCAGCAAACACCCCCGCATCGGCGTCCCAGCGGAACATGCCGCGCGGTCGATCCACTTCCTGGGTCAGCGTCTCGACGAAGAAGCCGATCGCGCCCAGATTGCTCGCGACGCGCACGAATTCCTGCTGGCTCGGCGCGATGTCGGGCTTGGCAAATTGTTCGATGCTGCGCTGCGCGTTGCGGATCGCGGCCACCGGGTCATCGTGGCCCAGCAACGACAGCACGCCCGCCACCTGATCGAGCATCTGCGGCGTCGCCGCCAGCTCGGCACGCTCGCTTGGCTGGCGGAAGAAGCGGTCGAGGCGCTGCTCGACTTCACGCAGCGTGGCCTGGGTTTCGGCCACCACCGTGCTCATCGTCAGCTTGTCCTGCGCCTTGCGCGCCAGCTCGGTGAGCCAGGAGCCGAGATCCGGCAGCGGCTGATCATTGCGCGCTGCCATCAAGCGGTCGGCCACCGCGCGCGCGCGGCTCTCGAATTCCGCGTCCGTATGCGGCAGCTCTTCGACGCCCAGGTCGACGAACAGCAGCGCCGAGGCGATTTCGATGCCGAGTGTTTCGCGCACCGATGCCGACAGCGACCCGAGATCGCCGCACAGCGAGCCGATGGTCTCCAGCACGATGTCGATCGCGTGCGCGCCGATGCGGGCGGCCGCCCGGCGCGCGGCTTGAATTTCCTGCGTGAATTTGGCGGCGTCGTTGGACAGCCCGCCGGCCAGCGGACTCCAGTCGACCTTGGCCTGGTTCAACGCCTCCTTCAGTACGCGCAACTGCTCGGGGTCGACCGATGTCAGCGTGGAGCGCTCGAAGTCGGGCGGAATCAGCGCATCGAGCCCGTAAAGACGCTTGATCTCCGCCACGCGCGGTTCGCCCGATTCGGCGCGACCGACGTAGTACAGCGTATCGATCATCAGGCGCTCGGCGACCGCGCTGCTGCCGTCGATCACGCGACGCAACTGCAAATTCAGGCGCGCCAGCACGCGCTTCAGATCGACGTCGACCGGCAGCTGGTCGGCAGCCAGCGCATCCATCATGCCGCGCACCACCCACCAGAAGCTGCGCGCCAGTCCGCGCTGCGGCAGATTCTCGAGGTCGAGCAACGCGTCGCGCATCATGCCGCGCGCGTCCCGGTCTTGCGGATTGCGCAGGAACCCGAGCAGTCCGGTCTCGAAATGAACCCGCCGCACGCGCAGCTGGTCCGGTGTCATCGGCCGGATGCTGATGCTGTGGAACGCCGGTCGCCGCGACAGATCCGGGAAGATCAGGTCGGCGGCGTGCACGCGCGGCGCGCGCGACAGCTGCAGGATCTCGCGGTAGTAGGGAAACAGCCGGATCGGCTGATTCGGCCGCCCGGCCAGCATCGCCTCGAGGTAGGCGACCACCGCGGCCAGCGTCGACTCGACCGATCCCACCGCGGCGGGCAGGCACTCGCGCGGTTCGCTTTCCCAGCGCTGGCAGAGCTGTTCGACCGCATCCAGCACCTGAACGACGCCGCGCAGGTCGAGCACCTGCAGCGCGCCGTTGGCCTGGTGAATGTAGTTGCGCGCCCCGCGCAGCGACTCGACGTCGTGCTTGCTGCCGAGGAACGTCTGCACGCCGGTCGTCGCCTGCGCGAGCGCGGTGCGGATTTCGCCCAGCACCCAGGCCAGCGGAGCCACGTCAGGCGCGGCTTCGACGATCTGATTCGGGTCCCGCGTCTCGGTCATGTCGGGCTCCTTGTCACGAGACGCGGAAGCGCGCCACCGACGCCTTCAGCTCGCGCGCCAGCGCGGAGAGCTGACCGATCGACTGCGCGGCCTGTCGCGTGCCCTGCGACGTCTGCTCGGTCACCGCGAGGATCTTCTCGATCGACACGGCCACGCCTCCTGCCGATTGCGCCTGCTCCCCGGTCGTGCCGGC
>JBAIYN010000074.1:0-4924 GCA_037915775.1 Burkholderiales bacterium
AACCCGCCGGGATTCAGCACGCCGTGGGGCCGCTTCAGCCGCACGGTGAACTGCCAGCGCTCGGCCGGCTTGACGGCCGCGCCTGAGCCGTACCAGGCGAGCGACACGTGCGCCGGCACATGCACGCCGCCCGTCTGCACGCGTTCGACGTCGAACTCGAAGCGTGTTCCGCGCTCGAGCTGCGCCGGCAGGCTGGAGACGGTGCCGACGATCCGGACGTCGCGTCCCTCGTCCGCGAACGACAGCTGATCGGCGAGCCGCACCTGCGCCAGCAGTGCGGCCCAGACGAAACCGAGCACGAATGTCGCGACCGAGAAAAGTGCCAGCGCGGTCGGCACGGGCGCGGTCTGCCCTCGCGCCAGCCGCCAACCGAGCGCCAGCGCAACCACAGCCGCGGCGCCGAGGATCGCCATCCATCGCTCGCCCGGCAGCTGCGACTGCAGCTGCAGCAGGAAGACCCCGGCGACGAATGCCGCCCACGGCGCCGGGTGCATGTCAGTAACGCCCGGCCGCCCGAAGGTACTGACACGCCCCCGCTGAAGGCAGCGAGCAAAGCGAGCGTGAGGGCCGTTTCATCCTAGGCAGTCGTCGCCAGCAGCGCGGCAAGACGCGGCAGCACTTCGCAGGCATTGGCGCGATTGCCGAGCGCGACGTTCTCCGGCGCGACCGCGCGCAGCTGCGCCATCGTCTCGCCGATCCGTGCCAGCTCGTGGGGCTCGTTGCGCAGATTCGGCCCCGGACGCAGCCACTGCGGCGGAATGTCGGGCGCGTCGGTTTCGAGCACCCACGCACCGGCGGGCAAGGTCGCCGCGAAGCGCCGGATGCGCAGCGATCCGTCGTACGTCATCGCGCCGCCAAAGCCGAGCCGGAAACCGCGCTCGAGCAGGTGGTGCGCCTGATCGTCGCTGCCGTTGAAGGCATGCGCGATGCCGCCGCGCACCTCGATCCGGCGCAGGTACTTCAGCAGGTCGTCGGCCGAACGACGCACATGCAGGATCACCGGCAGGTCGAACCGGCGCGCGATCTTCAGCTGCTCGGAATAGAACCAGCGCTGGCGCTCCGGGTCCGGTTCCTTGACGTAGTTGTCGACACCGATCTCGCCGATGGCAACGAAGCGCGGATCATCGAGCGCAGCGGCGACCGCGGTGCGCAATGCCTCGATGTCATCTTCGCGCGCCCTGCCCACGTAAAGCGGATGGATGCCCAGCGCATACGAGAATCCGTAGCGATGCGCGCAGTGCTTCACCCGCGCGAACGCGGCTGCCTCGACTGCAGGGATCACCATCATCGCGACGCCCGCCCCCCGCGCGCGCGCGACGACCGCGTCGCGATCCTGTTCGAACTCGCTCACGTCCAGGTGGCAATGCGTATCGATCCACATGCGCGGCCAGTCTATCCGAGGCCCCTAGAATTGCCGCATGCCGCGCAATTTCTTCAAGCGCCACATGCCGACCGCGGAGCGGGTGCGCGAGCTGCGCGCGTTCCGCATCTTCGGCGACCGCATCTTTCATCCCGCGCTCTGGCACCTGAACCGGAGGACCGCCGCGGGCGGCGTGGCGATCGGGATGTTCTGCGGCCTGATTCCCGGTCCGTTCCAGATGCTGGGCGCCGGCATCGCCGCGCTCGTGCTGCGCGTGAATCTGCCGGTGGCGCTGCTGACCACGCTGTACACGAACCCGCTGACGATCGTCCCGCTGTACTTCCTCGCATACAAGATCGGAAGCGCCGTGCTCGGCGCGGCGGCAGGCGTCGACCCCGCGGCGCCGCCGGACTGGGCCTGGGCGCATCCGATCGTATCGACGCAGGCGTTCATGCAATGGATGATGGGACTCGGCGCTCCGCTCGCGCTCGGTCTCGTGCTGCTCGCTGCCCTGCTCGCCGCGCTGGGGTACGTCGTCGTGCGCGTGCTGTGGAACATCCATCTGCGCCGCGCCTGGGTCGCCCGGCGCGCCCGCACCGCGCGGAGCGAAGCCTGATGCGACGCCTGTGGGGTGCGTGGCCGTTGCTGGCGGCGGGCCTGGTCGCCGTGCTCCTCGAGGCGAGCGCAACCGGCGTCGGCATCGCGCTCGGCGTCGGCGCTTTCGCCTCGCTGCTGCTCGCGCGCCGCCCGATGCCGATCAAGTTCGGTGCACTGGCGCTCGCGGGCGCAGTCGCGTTCGGGTTCATCGCCGCCGTCCTCGCGGGACTGTACGGCCTCACGGTGCACGACCTGATGACGAGCGCCGACGCATCGCATCTGATGGCAAAGGTAATCGGCGTCGCCGCGGTGCTGCTCGCGGTGCTGGGCTTCCTGAGCCTCCTGTGGGGCTCCTTCTTCGACACGCCCGATAGCGGCGAATAGGCCGCGCGGTTCAGGCCGCGCGGTTTAGGCCGCAGACAGAAGCCCGTCACGCAGGCGCATCGTGCGGTCGCACTTCCCCGACAGTTCCGGGTCGTGCGTGACGATCACGATCGCGGTGCCGCGCTCGCGCGCAAGCGTCACGAAGACATCGAACACGCTGCGCGCCGTCTCGCGGTCGAGGTTGCCGGTCGGTTCGTCGGCGAGCACGCACGCCGGCCGGGTCACGATCGCGCGTGCGATCGCGGTGCGCTGGCGCTCGCCGCCGGAAAGCTCGGCCGGATGATGGTCGATCCGGTCACCGAGGCCGACCGCGGCCAGTGCGGCCGCGGCCTCCGTGCGCGCATCCGCCAGCGCCATGCGGCGGATCGCGAGCGGCATCGCCACGTTGTCGAGTGCGGGGAACTCCGGCAGCAGGTGATGGAACTGATAGACGAAGCCCAGCTCGCGGTTGCGCAGGTCGCCGCGAGCACGCTCGCTCAGCGTGGCAACGTCGCGGCCACCGATCCGAACCGTGCCACGGTCCACCGCGTCGAGCCCGCCGAGACAATGCAGCAACGTGCTCTTGCCGGAGCCGGACGCGCCGACGATCGCGACCACCTCGCCGCGCAGCACGTCGAGATCCGCGCCCTTCAGCACCTCGACCGCCAGGCCGCCTTCGCGGTACGCCTTGAAGACGCCGCGCGCGGCGATCACCTCAGTCATATGGAACCCATCCCCTCCCCCTTCCCCCTCCCCTTGAACGGGAGGGGAAAAGGACGGAGCGCTGCGCGCTCAGTCATATCGCAGCGCCTCCGCCGGGCGCGTGCGCGCCGCGCGCCAGCTCGGGTACAGGGTGGCGACCAGCGACAGCACGAGCGATATGACCGCAATCGGCACGATGTCGCCGGCGCGCGGATCGGACGGCAGCCGGTTCAGGAAGTAGATGTCCTTCGGCAGGAACTGCACGCCGAACGCATGCTCGATCGCCGGCACGATCACGTCGAGGTTGTCCGCCAGCAGCAGACCGAGCCCGACGCCGGCGAGCGTGCCGATCACGCCGATCAGCGCTCCCTGCACGATGAACACCGTCATCACGCTGCGCGGACTTGCGCCCAGCGTGCGCAGGATCGCGATGTCCGACTGCTTTTCCGTGACCGTCATCACCAGCGTCGACACCAGATTGAACGCCGCCACCGCGACGATCAGCGTCAGGATGATGAACATCATCCGCTTCTCGGTCTTCACCGCCGCGAAGTAGGTCGGGTTCTGGCGCGACCAGTCGCGCACCAGGATGTCCTGCCCCAGGTCACGCGCCAGATCGGCGGCAACCTGCGGGGCCTGCAATGCGTCCTTCAGTCTCAGGCGCACGCCGGTCGGCCCGTCGACGCGGAACATGCGCTCCGCGTCGTTGATGTTGACCAGCGCCAGGGTGCTGTCGAACTCGTAGTGTCCCGCCTCGAACATCCCCACCACGCGAAACTGCTTCAGGCGCGGGATCACGCCGGCCGGAGTGACGTTGCCCTGCGGTGCCAGCAGAGTGACCTTGTCACCGATCGACACGCCGAGCGCACGCGCCAGTTCGATTCCCGGAACGATGCCGAACTCGCCGTCGGCCAGATCGGCAATGCGTCCGGCGGGCAGGTGCTTGACGATGTCGGATACGCCGCCTTCCTGCGTCGGATCGATGCCGCGGATCAGCGCCCCGCGCACCACGTCGTCGCGCGTCAGCATCGCCTGCGCATTCACGTAAGGCGCGGCCGCGACGACTTCGGGATTCCGCTCCGCCTGCTGCGCCAGTTGCCGCCAGTCGCCGATCGATCCGCCGAAGGACGACAGCTCGACGTGCGAAATCACCGCGAGCATGCGGTCGCGCACCTCCTTCGTGAACCCGTTCATCACCGACAGCACGACGATCAGCGCGGCCACGCCGAGCATGATGCCGCTCATCGAGATCGCGGAGATGAACGAGATGAAGCCGTTGCGCCGGCGCGCGCGCCTTCCCGCGCGCGTGTAGCGCAGGCCGATGCGGACTTCGTAGGGGAGATTCAAGGCGCGGCGATTCTAGTCCAGTCAAGCGGTGCATCCTGCCGTCCGTAGAATCCCGTCGATGAGATGGTTCGTCGTCATTCCCGGCAGCCTGGTGCCGGCGCCGTATGCCGCGGACGTGCTCGGAACGGCGCAGGTCGAGGAACTGTCCGCCTGGCTGGCCCGCGCCGACCGCGCTGCAGACGAAACGGTGCGCGACGCGGCGATCAACGCCACGCATTTGGCCTGGCTGTGGCGCGCGTTCTGCGGCAGCAGCAAGCTGCCGGTGACCGCGCCTTACGCGTGGCGCGCGCTCAGTCACGCGAGCGTGGTGCTGCCCGACGACGGATCGCAGTGGTGGCACTGCGACCCGATCCATGTCGAGGTCGCGCGCGATCACCTGATGGTCGGTCGCAGCGAGGATGCCCTGCTCACGGAAACCGAAGCGGATGCGCTGGCCGCCGCAGCCGACGCGGTGCTGCGCGAGCACGATGCGCTGCTGAAGCGACTGCGGCACGATGCCTGGTTCGTGCAGACCGACACGCCCTGGCGGCTCGACACGGCCCCGCTTGTGACCGC
>JBAIYN010000186.1:0-1979 GCA_037915775.1 Burkholderiales bacterium
ATTTCGTGTAGTCGCGCACCAGCGCGCCCTGGTCCGACGCTGTGTGGATCCAGTCGATCCAGGGCCTGCGCCGCGCCGCGTCCCAAGGGCCGGTCGCGCCGAGCACCAGCATCGGCATGCGGTCGCACCAGGCGTTGAAGATCGACATCGAGGCGTGCATCAGGCCGACGTTGGAATGCACGATCGCGCCCATCATCCGGCCGCTCGCCTTGGCGTAGCCCTGCGCGATCGCCACCGCCGACTCCTCGTGCAGGCAGAGCAGCATTTGCGGCCGCGTGTTGCCGAGGTAGTTGACCAGGCTGTCGTGCAGGCCGCGATAGCTCGCGCCCGGATTGAGCGCGAGATAGGGAATGTCGAGCGCGCGCAGCATCGCCGCGATCGCATCGCTGCCCCAGAGATCCTTCGACTGCGCGCCGACCTGAGGCTGGTCGTGGCGCGGCGCCGCGGATCGTTCGCTGTCGTCCATCTTGTCGTCTTTCATCGTCTGTGCAACCGTCCCATGAGGCCGTTGATTCCCACCGCGAGAATGAAGATGAGCAGGATCACCGCGTACAGATCGGCGATGCGAAACTGGTTGTAGTCGTCGTTGGCGAGAAAGCCCAGCCCAGCGCTCGACAGCTTGATCTCGGCGAGCAGCACACCGACCACCGCGAGGCCGAAGCCGAGCCGCATGCTGGTGACCAGCGACTCGCGCAGCGCCGGCAGGTAGACGCGGCTCGCCATCCGCCAGGCCGAGAGGCGAAAACTCCTGCCGACTCGCGCGTACACCGGATTCAGCTGGCGCAGCCCGGCGGCGGTGTTGATCGCGACGGGGAAGAACGCCGACAGCGCGCCGAGCGCGACCTTCGAGCCGATGCCCGTGCCGAGCAGCAGCATCGCGATCGGCAGGAAGATGATCTTGGGCGCCGCGGCGAGGCCGTCGACGTAGGGCGCGACCGCCGCGCCGAACACGCGCCGCGCGCCGCAGACCAGGCCGAACGCCGCGCCGGCGGCGAAGCCGATCGCGAATCCCGCACCCACTTCCCAGGCGGTGACCGCGAGGTGGCGCCAGGTCGGAGCATCGACGAGCATGCGCGCGAATGCGACGCCGATCGCCTCGAGCGGAGGCACGACGTCCTGATACAGCCAGCCCGAGCGCGCGACGATCTCCCACGCGCCGAACACGGCGAGCAGGGTGGCGAGCCGCACGCGCGCCGCGCTCCAGCGCTTCATCGCGGACGCAGCCATCGCTCGATGCCCGCGAGCAGCGCGAGGATGAGCCAGCTCACCGCGACGATCAGCAGGATCGCGGCATACATGCCGGGAATCTCGTAGCGGAAGTACATCTCCGAGACGATGCGCCCGAGCCCGCCGAAGTCGATGAGAAATTCGATGCCGATGACGTTGACGAGCGCGTAGATGAGCGCGAGGCGCAAACCGGTGAAGATGCCCGGCACCGCTGCGGGAAAGGCGATGCGCCGCAGGCGCTGCGCGTCCGAAAGATGAAAGCTGCGACCGACGTCGAGCAGCACGGCGGGCACGCCGCGAAACGCCTCGTGCGTCTTGAGCACCACCGGGATCACCGCCGCGACGAAGCCGACGAAGATCGTCGTCGCGTAGCCGCGGCCGAACAGCACGAGAAACAGCGGAAAGAGCAGGATCGTCGGCGCGGCGAACGCGGCGCCGATCCACGGCTCGTAGGCGCGACCCAGCAGCGGCGCGCGCCACAGCCAGAAGCCCCATGGAATGCCGACCAGCGCGGCGATGAGGGTCGCCGCGAACGCCTGCGCGAGGGTGATCGCGAAGGGCCCCAGCACGAAGCCCTCGCGCCACAGGCCGGCGAAGGCCTCCGGCAGGCTCGAGGGCGGCGCCACGACGAGCGGCGAGATCCAGGCCGCGCGCACCGCCGCTTCGAGCAGCGCGCCGAGCGCGACCGCGCCGGCGAGGCCGGCGATCGCCGGCGCCGATCGGCCGCTCATCGAGGGCGCGCCATCAGGGCT
>JBAIYN010000323.1:0-3223 GCA_037915775.1 Burkholderiales bacterium
GCCAGCACCCAGTCCTCCAGATGCCGTTCCATCTTCAGCCGGCCGATGGTCCAGCCGGCCGCGATCGCCACCGCCAGGCCGAGCGCAAGGTACAGCGTGGCGATCTTCCAACCGAACAGCGCAAACAGCAGCGCGAGTGCGACCTCGTTGACCATCGGAGCAGCGATCAGGAAGGACAGCGTGACGCCGAGCGGCACGCCCGCGGACACGAAACCGATGAAAAGCGGCACCGCGCTGCAGGAACAGAACGGCGTGACGATGCCCAACGTAGCGGCGAGCACGTTGCCGACGCCCTCGCGCCGGCCGGCGAGCAGCGCGCGAGTGCGCTCGGGAGAGAAGAAGCTGCGCACGGTGCCCATCGCGAACACGACCAGGCTCAACAACAGCAGCACTTTCGGCGTGTCGTACAGGAAGAAGTGGACCGCATCGCCCAGGTGCGTGCCTCGATCGAGCGGCGTCAGACCGAAGGCGAAATCGGCGAAGCGCGTGAGATTCGCGTACGCGACGATCCACAGCGCCAACAGCGCGAGCGTGGCCAGCAGCGCGCGCCGGCTTGCGGAGCCGGGCGACGGCAGCGCCGATACGGGCGTGCTCATCGTTGCCCGCTACGCCGCCTGGCGCAGCAGCGCTTCGATCTTGTCTCGCGACGGCACGCCGCCCGAATGCACCACCTTGCCGCCGATCGCGATTGCCGGCGTGCCGACCACGCCCATCGCGACGATCGTGGCCGGGTCCTGGACCTTTTCGAGTTCGATCGGCACGCCGATCGTCGTCGCGACTTCCTGCACCTGGCGCGCGGTGATCTGGCACTTGGCACAGCCGCTGCCGAGAACCTGGACTTTCATCTTGCACCTCCGAAATTCCTGCCGAACAGAATCAGCCTAGGCCCATGACCCACGCAGCGATTGACGTGACGCAAGCGGCTCGTTCAGCGCGAAAGCATGGCCCGCTCGTACCACCCGCGGCTGGAGTTGACGACGCGGACGACGAGCAGCATCACCGGCACCTCGATCAGCACGCCAACCACGGTCGCGAGCGCCGCGCCCGACTGGAAGCCGAACAGCGAGATAGCCGCCGCGACCGCCAGCTCGAAGAAGTTGGACGCGCCAATCAGCGCCGACGGGCCGGCGACGCTGTGCTTCTCGCGCAGCGCGCGGTTGGCCAGGTAGGCAATGCCCGAATTGAGGAACACCTGGATCAGGATCGGCACTGCGACCATCGCGATCACCAGCGGCTGGTCGAGGATCTGCCGGCCCTGGAAGCCGAACAGCAGCACCAGGGTCGCGAGCAGCGCGGCGACCGACCAAGGCTGGATCCGGTGCAGCAGCGCGTCGAGTGAAGGTTGTCCCCCACGCGAGAGCACTCGTGCACGGATCGCCTGCGCGACGATCACCGGCACGACGATGTAAAGCACGACCGAGGTCAGCAGCGTGTCCCACGGCACGGTGATCGATGCGACACCGAGCAGCAGCGCGACGATCGGCGCGAACGCGAACACCATGATCGTGTCGTTGAGCGCCACCTGCGTCAGCGTGAAGTACGGATCGCCGTTCGTGAGGCGGCTCCACACGAACACCATCGCCGTGCAGGGTGCCGCGGCGAGCAGGATCAGCCCGGCCACGTAGCTGTCGAGCTGGTCCGCCGGCAGGTACGGCGCAAACACATGCCGGATGAAGATCCACGCGAACACTGCCATCGAGAACGGCTTGATTAGCCAGTTCACGACCAGGGTCACCGCGATGCCGCGCGTGTGACTCTTCACCTGGCCGAGCGAGCCGAAATCGATGCGCAGGAGCATCGGAATGATCATCACCCAGATCAGCAGCCCGACCGGCAGGTTCACGCGCGCCAGCTCCATGCGGCCGAGCGCCTGGATCGGCGCCGGGAAGATCTGCCCGAGCACGATGCCCGCGATGATGCACAGCGCGACCCACAGCGTCAGATAGCGCTCGAAGACGTTCATGCCCTTGTCCGCAGGCGTGGCGGGTGCGTTAACCACGCTCATGACCGGCCGATCTCCTTCAGGCGCTGAGTGAGGGCCACGCGATCGAGCTTGGTCAGCGGAAGGCTGAGAAAGAGCTGGATCCGGTTGCGCAGCCGGTCGTACGCGTGAAAAAACGCCTTGCGCTTCGTCTCTTCATCCCCTTCCGCGGCGGCGGGATCCTCGACACCCCAATGCGCGGAGATCGGCTGGCCCGGCCAGATGGGGCAAACCTCACCCGCCGCGCTATCGCACACGGTGAAGACAAAATCGAGCTGCGGCGCGCCGGGCTGAGCAAACTCGTCCCAGTTCTTGCTGCGGAGACCTTCGGTCGGCAGCCGGTTCTTGCGCAGCAGTTCGAGCGCGAAGGGATTGACGCGGCCGGTCGGATGCGAGCCCGCGCTGAACGCGCGGAACCGCGGCGTACCCATCGCGTTCATCATTACCTCGGCCATGATCGAGCGGGCCGAGTTGCCGGTGCAGAGGAACAGCACGTTGAACGGGCGTTCGATGTCGGTCACGTCAGCTCCTTGCGCATGCATACGGCGCTCGCCGGGCAGAGCGTCGCGAACTCGTGGCTCGCCTGCAGCGCGGCCGGCGCGTCCGCGCGTGCGATCTTCTCGTAGCCGCGCCGCGCAAAGAACGCCTCGGCGGTCTGTGTCAGCAGGACGAGCCGGGCGATGCCAAGAGCGCGTGCGCGCTGTTCCGCTGCGGTGACCAGCTTGCTGCCGACGCCGTGACGACGATAGGCGGGATCGACCACCAGCGAGCGCAGCAATGCCGCATCTCCCTGGCGCTCGAGCGCGACCGCGCCAGCGATCCGCTCGCCGGCGCGCGCAACGAGGAAGTCCGTCGCGCGCGTACTGGCGAGATCATCGGTCGGCAGGCCGGCATCGCGCAGCAGCGCGATCACCTCTTCGAAGCGTGTCGAGTCGAGTGTGCCGATGCGGGGCGCGTCGAGATGCATCACGCGCGTGCCCGCTTGCGCGCGGCCGGCGTGCACGCGGGCACCGGGCTGCACGCGGACGGACCGCCGTCCGCCGCGCAGCAGTTTTCGGTCAGGAAATCGAGCAGATCGTTCATCGCCGGAAAGTTGGCCGCGTAGTAAACAAAGCGCCCTTCCTGGCGCGAAGTCACAAGGCCGGCGTGCGTGAGCTCCTTCAGATGGAAGCTGAGCGTCGCCGGCGAGGTCTTCACGGCCGCGGCGATCTCTCCGGCCGCCATGCCGCTCGGCCCCTGCTG
>JBAIYN010000024.1:0-2240 GCA_037915775.1 Burkholderiales bacterium
GGCTTCGAACTGAAGCCGCAGGAGCGTGCGGTCATACAGGAAGGCAAACCCGTCAAGCTCGGCGCACGGGCCTTCGACGTGCTGATGGCGCTGATCGATCGCCGCGACCGTGTCGTCAGCAAGGACGAACTGTTCGACATCGTCTGGCCGGGCCTCGTCGTCGAAGAGAACAACCTGCAGGTGCAGGTGAGCAGCCTGCGCAAGCTGTTTGGCCCCAACGTGATCGCCACCGTCCCCGGCCGCGGCTACCAGTTCGTGTCGCCGCTCGAGACCGAGGCGGGGCCGGCATCGGCGGCACGGTCAACGCCGCACAACCTGCCGCAGCAGCGCACGCCGTTCATCGGCCGCGCGGCCGAACTGGCCCGGTGCTCGCGGCTGCTGCGCGATACGCGGCTGCTGACCCTCACCGGCATCGGCGGCAGCGGCAAGACGCGGCTCGCGCTGCAGCTCGCGCAGCAGCAGCTCGAGACTTTCCCCGACGGCGTGTGGTTCGTCGATCTCGCGTCGTTGCAGGAGGCGGAGCGGGTCGCTGTGCCGCTGGCGACGGTGGTCGGCGTGCGCGAAGTGAGCGGGAGACCGCTCGCCGCAAGAATCGCCGACCATCTCGCAGGGCGGCGTGTATTGATCGTGCTCGACAACTGCGAGCACGTGATCGACGCCGTTGCCGGGCTCGCCGAAGCGCTGCTTGAGCGCTGCAGCGGACTCAGTTTTCTCGTCACCAGCCGCGAGGGCCTCGGCCTCGCCGGCGAGCAGATCTTCTCGGTGCGGCCGCTGTCGCTGCCCGCGACGGACGATCTGGAGGCGATGAATGCCTCGGAGGCGGTGCGCCTGTTCGTCGATCGCGCGCGGCTGGCGATCCCCGACCTCGTGCTGGACGAGCGCAACGCAGCGGCGATCGCCGACATCTGCCGGCGGCTCGACGGTATCGCGCTGGCGATCGAGCTGGCAGCGGCGCGCGCGGCAATGCTGTCGTTCGACGAGATCCGCGCCCGCCTCGACGACCGCTTCCGCCTGCTGACCGGCGGCAGCCGCTCGCTGCCGCGCCAGCAGACGCTGCGGGCGACGATGCAGTGGAGCCACGATCTGCTGTCGCCGGCCGAGCAGATGATGGTCCGCCAGCTCGCGGTGTTCGCCGGCGGCTGGACGCTCGCCGCCGCCGCGCGCATCGCCGACGCCGCCGACGAGTACGAGGTGCTGGAGCTGCTGACGCGCCTGCACGACAAATCGCTGGTGCAGGTCGACCGCGATGCGGCCGGCCAGCCGCGCTACTGGATGCTGGAGACGGTGCGCCAGTATGCGCAGGAGCGGCTGAACGAATCGGGCGAAAGTGACGCGGTGCGCACGCGGCACTTGCAGTTCTTCGTTGCGCTGGCTGAGCAGGCCGAGAAAGAGATGTCCGGACCGGAGGAGGGCCGTTGGATGGCCCGGCTGAGGCTGGAGCAGGAGAACCTGCTGGCAGCGCACGCGTGGGCCGAGCACGCACCGGACGCCGAATCGGCGCTGCGGCTCGTCGCTTCGCTGCGGCATTACCTGGCGAATTCCGATCAAATCGTCTGCGGCTACCGGATGGCGTGCAGCGCATTGGCGCTCGATGGCGCGGGCGTCGGCGCGTCGCCGCATGCGAAGGCGCTGCTCGCGGCCAGCAAGTTCGCGTACTTCCTCGGCAAGTACGCCGATGCATTGCGCTACGCGGAGCAGGCGCTGGAACTGGCCCGTTCGGCCGGCGACGCCGACCTGAGCCTGACGGCACTGCGTTGGCTGGCCAGTGCGCTGGATTCGACCGGAGACCACGAGCGCGCGCGGCACTCTCTCGAGGAAGTGCGCGATACGGCGCGCGCCGCGGGCAAACATGCCGAGTTGAGCGCGACCTTGATCGGACTGGGCGAGGTTCACCGCGCCGCCGGAGACCTCGCACAATCGGTGGCCTGCTACGAAGAAGCGATCGCTCTGGATCGCGCGGCGCAGTCGAGTCGTGGCATAACGACCGGCCTTGGCAATCTGGCCCGGGCGCTCGTGCTTCTGGGCCAGCTCGAACGGGCGCGAGTCTCCGCGCTCGAGTGCATGCGTGTCGCGGAGGCCGCGCGACTCAGGGCGACGTGCGCGTGCTCACTCGATCCGGTCGCCGGGCTCTCCGAATCGCTCGGCGACCACGAGCGGGCGGCGCGTTACTACGGTGCCGCGAATGCCTTCCGTCGCGAAAGCGGCACGCTGCGCGAGCCGGTCGATCAGGCGTTCATCGA
>JBAIYN010000320.1:0-5141 GCA_037915775.1 Burkholderiales bacterium
CCAGGGCCGGTTCCGCGGCGCACCGATCCTGCTGGCGGGTCACAACTTCGGCTGTGGCAGCTCGCGGGAAACCGCGGTGTGGTCGCTGCAAGCCCTCGCCATCCGCTGCGTGATCGCGCCGAGCTTCGGCGACATTTTCTTCAACAACAGCATCAACTACGGCCTGCTGCCGGTCGTGCTGTCGGCCGAGCGCGTCGACGCGCTGCTTGCCGCGCTCGCCGCGCAACCGGGAATGCAGATCGAAGTCGACCTGCAGGCGCAGCAGGTGCGCGTGCCCGGCGCCGAGCCCGCGTCGTTCGCGATCGCGGCTCATGCGAAGCATCGGCTGCTGCACGGTCTCGACGAGATCGCCCTCACGCTCGAGCGCGAGGCGGAAATCGCCGCGTACGAGGCGCGCCGGCGGCGCGAGCGCCCGTGGCTGTTCGCCGATCTCGACGCGTCGCCGAAGGAATCGGGATAATCCCGCGCGCTTCACCCACAACAAGTGTCATCCAGGAGGAGAACGATGAAGTTCATGCGCAGCATCCTCGCCGCTTGCGCGGCGCTCGCCCTGTCGGCCGCGCACGCCGAGCAGATCTCGGTCACGCACTGGGGCGTGCAGCTCTACGGCCTGCCGTTCGCGGTCGCGATGGAAAAGGGCTTCTTCAAGCAGGCCGGCGTCGACATCGACGGCATCCTCACCTCCAAGGGCGGCGGCACCACGGTGCGCAATGTCCTCGCGAGCGGCCTGCCGTACGGCGAGGTCGCGCTCTCGGCCGCGGTCGCGGCGGCGAACGAGGGCATCGACGTGAAGATCGTCAATGCGGGCGTGGTCAGCGTGGGCGATCTGCTCTGGGTCACGCTGCCCGACTCGCCGGTGAAGTCGATCAAGGACCTCGCCGGCCGCAAGATGGGCTACTCGAGCCCGAAGTCGGTGACCGACATCGTTTCCCGCCTGTGCCTGGAAGCGCAGCGCGTGCCGCTCGACAAGGTGCAGCGGGTCGCGGTGGGAGGGATCGGATCGCAGCTCACCGCGCTGAAGGACGGCGGCATCGCGGCTGCGTTCATGTCGGAGCCGGTGTGGACCAAGGTCAAGAAGGACTACCGCGCGGTCTTCTACGTGCATGAGGTGCTGCCGTCGGCCAACATCACCCAGACCGTCGGCATCGTGACCGCGGATTTCGCGAAGGCGCATCCGGACAAGGTGCGCGCGCTGGTCGAAGGTCGCCGCAAGGGCGTGGAGTTCATCTACGCTCATCCGAAGGAGGCGGCTGACATCCTGGCGAAGGCCTACAACAGCGATCCGAAGATCATGGAAGAGGCGGTCGCGAACATGGTGAAGATCCGCTACTGGAGTGCCGGCGAATTCGACATCGACGGCATGAAGCGGATGGTGGACGGCATGGTGCAGGTCGGCGCGCTCGACAAGCCGTTCGACGTCACGAAGCTGATCGATTCGAGCTACCTGAAGAAATAGTTTCGATGGCGGCAAACGCCGCGGCCGCGGCGCACGTCTCGCTGGCCGGCGTCACGCGCATCTTCGAAGGCGGCGCCGGGCCGCGCGTGCACGCGCTCGGGCCGCTCGACCTCGAACTGCGCCAGGGCGAGTTCTTCTCCGTGGTCGGCCCATCGGGCTGCGGCAAGTCGACGCTGCTCGAATGCATCGCCGGGCTCGCCGCGCCCACCGCCGGCACGGTCACCTTCGAGGGCGCACCGGTGCAGGGCCGGGTCCCGGAAGGAATCGGGGTCGTCTTCCAGGAGGACGCAAGCTTTCCCTGGCTCACCGTGTGGGACAACGTCGCGTTCGGGCTGCGCGAGGGGCTGGCGGTCGACGAGCGTGTCGTGCGCGAGCGGGTCGACTACGCGCTGTCGTTCATGGGACTGTCCGCGTTCGCACGCGCCTACCCGGCACAGCTGTCGGGCGGCATGCGCCAGCGGGTCTGCATCGCGCGCACGCTGGTCATGCAGCCGCGCCTGATCCTGCTCGACGAGCCGTTCGGCGCGCTCGACCAGCAGACGCGGCTGCTGATGGGCGACGAGTTGCTGCGGCTGTGGCGCGCGACGGGCGCGACGGTGTTCCTGATCACGCACAGCCTCGACGAGGCCACGCTGCTGTCCGATCGGATCGGCGTGATGTCGGCGCGCCCCGGCGTCCTGATCGACGTGGTCGACACCGGCTGGCCGCGCGAACGCGACTCGCGGCTGGCGGCCGATCCGGCCTTCGGCGGCATCACCGCGCGGCTGTGGTCGCGCCTGCGGGCCGAATCTATGCGCAGCATGGGCGAGCGGGCGACGGCATGAAGCGATTCCCGGACCTTTCCGCGCGCCGCGTGGTGCTGCTGCGCTGGACGTTCATCGCGCTGTTCATCGTCGTGCTGGAGGGGCTGTGTCGCGCGGGCGTGATCGGCACGCAGACGATGATTCCGCCTTCGGCGATGGCGCTTGCGCTCGCCAAGGCACTCGCCAGCGGCGCCATCACCCACGACGCGCTGGTCACGCTGCAGAACGTCGGCGCCGCGTTCGTCGCGTCCGTGATCGGCGGTTTCGCCGCCGGGGCGGCGATCCATGCGGCTCCGCGGCTGCGGCGCGTGCTGGAACCTCTGTTCGCGAGCTATTACGCGGTGCCGACCTTCGTCTTCTATCCGGTGCTGCTCGCGGTGTTCGGGATGAACGATCTGCCGATCATCGCGATCGGCACGCTGTTCGGCGTGGTGGCGGTGATCGTCGCGACCCTCAATGGACTGGACCGGATTCCGCCCGCATTGCGCAAGACCGCGCGTGTGCTGAGGATGTCGCCGCTCGCCACCGTGCTGAAGGTGCAGTTGCCGTCGATCGCGCCGCATCTGTTCACCGGCGTGAAGCTGGCGATCGCCTATTCGTTCATTGGCGTGATCGCTGCCGAGTTCATCCTCTCCGACCGCGGGCTCGGCTACGCGATCAGCTACGCGTACAACAACTTCGACAACCGCCGGATGTACGCGTTGATGCTGCTGATCATCCTCGTGGTGGCGTCGGTGAATGCCGTGTTCCACGGCTGGGAGCGGCGGCTCGCGCGGCGGCGAGGGCTTGCATGAACGCGCGCAGCCTGGATGCGTTGCTGCTGGTCGCGGGGCTGCTCGCGATCTGGCAGGCGCTGACGCTGACGACCGCCGGAGTCGCGCTCGCCACGCCGCTCGCCACGATCGAGCGCCTGGCCGCCCTGCTCGCCTCCGCCGACTTCTGGCCGCACGCCTGGGCGACGCTGCGCGCATTCGTGCTGGCGCTGCTGATCGCGATCGCTCTCGGCCTCGCGCTCGGCCTGTGGCTGGGGTTGCAGCGGATCGCCGGTGAGGTGGGCGAGCCGATCCTGGTGTCGCTGTATTCGCTGCCGAAGATCACGCTTTATCCGCTGATCCTGCTGATCTTCGGCCTCGGGCTGTCGGCCAAGGTCGCTTTCGGCGCGATCCACGGTGTGATCCCGATCGTGCTGTTCACGCTGAACGCGATCCGGAACATGAAGCCCGTCTACTACAAGACCGCGCGCGTGCTGCGGCTGCCGCGCAAGGCACTGATCCTGCGCATCATCCTGCCGGCCGCCGCGCCCGAGATCTTCTCCGGGCTGCGCATCGGTTTCTCGCTCACGCTGCTCGGCGTGCTGATCGGCGAGATGTTCGCCTCGCAGCGCGGCCTCGGCTTCCTGATCGTCAACGCGATCGACCTGCACGACATCTCGCGCATGCTCGCGGTCACCCTGCTGCTGGCGCTTTTCTCGGTAGCCGCCAGCGTGGTCCTGCTTGCGATCGACCGCCGCCTGCACCGGCTTTCCTGAATCCTTCCGTCGAGGAACCGCCATGAATGCCCTGTCCCAACGGCTCAAGCAGCCGCGCCTGATCGTCGCCCCCGGCGTGTTCGACATGATCTCGCTGCGCATCGCGGACCGCATGGATTTCGAACTGCTCTACATGACCGGCTACGGCACCGTCGCCTCGTACCTCGGCCTGCCGGACGCGGGACTCGCCTCGTACACCGACATGGTCAGCCGGGTGGCGGCGATGGCGGGCATGGCGAAGACGCCGATCCTGTGCGACGCCGACACCGGCTACGGCGGTCTGCTCAACGTGCAGCACACGGTGCGCGGCTACGAGGCGGCGGGCGCGGCCGGCGTCCAGCTCGAAGACCAGGAGTTCCCCAAGAAGTGCGGCCACACGCCGGGACGGCGCGTGATCCCGCTGGCCGACATGGTGAAGAAGGTCAAGGTAGCGGTCGAATCTCGCGCTTCGCCGGATTTCCTGATCGTCGCGCGCACCGACGCGCGCACCGCGCACGGACTGGACGAGGCAATGCGGCGCGCCGAGGCCTATGCCAACGCGGGGGCCGACGTGCTCTTCCTCGAATCGCCCGAGTCGGTCGAGGAGATGGAGAAGATCGGCCGCGCGTTCGCCGGCGTGCCGCTGCTCGCGAACATGGTCGAGAAGGGCCGCACGCCGCTGGTGGCGCCGGCGGAGCTCGAGCGCCTCGGCTACCGGATCGCGATCTACCCCGGCACCGGCTTTCTCGCCGCCGGCGCCGCGCTCGACCGCGTCTACCGGACGCTGCGCGAAACCGGCAGCTCGCGCTCGCTCGCGGATTCGCTGTACGACTTCAACGAGTTCAACAAGCTGATGGGATTCGAGGCGGTATGGGAGTTCGATCGCAAGCATGCCGATTGACGCTCAAGCCAGCATGACTGCGTGCGGCGAAGCCACCTCGGCATAGTGATCGAGCCGTAAGAGCGCGGACCAAAGAAAAAGGGGCTGCATCACTGCAACCCCTTGAATAGTTGGCGCGCCCGGCAGGATTCGAACCCACGACCCCTTGGTTCGTAGGCGGCCAAGTCCAAACAGCAGTGTTTGTAGATCAATCACTTGCAGTGCTTGCCAGCTCTCACTTCAGTCCAAGCAAGGCACACTCACGGCAGAGTAGATTTGGTCTTGACGCTTCGCACGCGCGATTAGCGTCAAGAATCGGAACAACTCCGAAGCGCCGCGCGAGTAACGAGGAAGTTGAGGACGTCCAGCGCCGAGGCCACGGATTCAGGCCAGCGCGGGTTTCGTTCGGCCAATGATGTGTAGACGCTGTATAAGGGACGTACCGTGTGCCCGAATTCTGCGAAAAAGGACGAGCAGCCGAGCGAACTGCCGGAT
>JBAIYN010000647.1:0-2599 GCA_037915775.1 Burkholderiales bacterium
GCGCGTTCGGCTTCAACGCGATGGAGATCGACACCGCCGCGCGCCATCGCGTGCCGCTGCTGATCGTGGTGGCGAACAACGGCGCGTGGCAGATCGAGGTGCATGACCAGACGCATACGCACGGCAACGTGGTCGGCACGCGGCTCCAGTTCGCCGATCACGCGGCGATGGCGCGCGCGTTCGGCCTGTTCGGCGAGCGCGTGGAGCAGGCAGCCGACCTGGCGGTCGCGATCGGGCGCGCGCTGGCGGCCGTCGCCGAAGGCCGGCCCGCGTTGCTCGATGTGCTCGTCACCACCGACGCGGTGTCGGCAGACGCGAAGTCCGGACTGGCGTGGGTGCCCGACCTGCAGCCGCTGGCCGCATGGGATGAGGCGGAGCGCGCCTGGCGCGGCCGCTAAAATCGCGTCATGAGCACGAACATGAACCTGCTTTCCTACGCGGGGACGGCGCCGAAGTTCGCCGGTCCGCCCGCGCAATTCGCCCGCACCGCCGCGGTGATCGGACGCGCCACGATCGGAGCCGATGCCTGGCTGGACGACCACGCGGTGATTCGCGCCGACGGCCATTACGTGCGCGCCGGCGCCGAACTGATGCTCGGCACGCGCGCGACGGTCCATATCGCGCATGAGGTCTACCCGACATTGATCGGCGACCGCGTCACGGTCGGCGAGTACGGCGTGGTACACGCCTGCACCGTCGGCGACGACTGCGTAATCGAGGACGGCGCCGTCGTGCTCGACGGCTGCGTGCTCGAAGCCGGCCTCGTGCTTGCGCCCGGCAGCATCGTATTCCCGCGCACCACGCTCGCGGGCGGCTTCCTCTACTCGGGACGGCCGGCGAAGCCCGAGCGGCGCCTGGAGGCCGGCGAACTCGCCGCGCGTCGCGAGCGTTTGCGCGCTCGTATCCGCACGGTCGATCGGCCCACACCGACGAGCGCAGCCATCCGCGACTTCGATGCGGACGTCTTCATCGCCAATACCGCCACCCTGCGCGGCCGGATTACGGCTGCGGCGCAGGCGCAGGTCTACTACGCGTGCGAACTCGACGCGGGCAGCGGCGAGATCGTTCTCGGCGCACGCAGCAACGTGCAGGACAATTCGCTGCTGCACGCCGGTGATGGCCGCATCGTGATCGGCGCCGATTCGACGATCGGGCACAACGTCAGGCTGGCCGCCTGCACGATCGGCGAGCGCAGCCTGATCGGCATCGGCGCGATCGTGGCGGCGGGCACGATCGTCGGCGACGACGTCTTCCTTGCCGCCGGCGGCGAGACTGCACCCGGCCAGGTGCTCGAGAGCGGCTTCTATGTCGGCTCCCCGGCGCGCCGACTCGGCGACCTGGACGACGCCAAGCGCAAGATCATTGCCGACACGATCCCGACCTACTGCGAATACGCGCGAGAACTTATTCGCGTGCAGGCGGCCGCCGCCGGCACCGCTGCGTGAGCGACTCGCTGCTGAAGTTCCTGTTTCGGCGCGCGCCGGTGCGCGGCGGCATCGTGCGGCTGGACGCGGCGTGGAAGCAGATGATCGCGCACCACGACTATCCGGCGCCGGTCACGCGCCTGCTCGGCGAGATGACGGCTGCGGTCGCGCTGCTCGCGACCAACATCAAGTTCAATGGCGCGCTGGTGCTGCAGATCCACGGCGACGGACCGGTGAAGCTGCTGGTCGTCGAGTGCCAGCCCGACGTCGGACTGCGCGCGACCGCCAAGCTGCGCGACGATGCGGAGATCGAATCCGCCGCCGGGCTGCAGTCGATGGTCAATCGCAGCGGGCACGGGCGCTGCGCGATCACGCTCGATCCGCGCGACCCACAACCGGGCCAGCAGCCTTACCAGGGCGTGGTGCCGCTGGAGGGCGACACGATCGCGCAGGTGCTCGAGTCGTACATGCACCGCTCCGAGCAGCTCGATACGCACCTGCGGCTCGCCGCGGATGGCGGGACTGCGGCCGGACTGCTGCTGCAGAAGCTGCCGCGCGAAGGCGGCCGCCGCAGCGCCGACGAGGACGCCGACGCCTGGAGCCGCGCGCTCGCGCTCGCGGGAACCCTCGGGGCAGCGGAGCTTCTCGCGCAATCGCCCGACACGCTGGCCCGACGCCTGTTCTGGCAGGAGTCGCTTGAGGCGTACGCGCCGATTACACCTCGTTTCCAATGCACCTGCTCGCGCGACCGCATCGGGCGTATGCTGATTTCACTCGGCCGCGCCGAGGTCGAGTCGATCATCGCCGAACAGGGTCGGGTCGAAGTGGTCTGCGACTTCTGCAACGCGAAACGCGTGTTCGACGCGGTCGACGTGGCGCAGTTGTTCGCCACCGGCTCGGCAGCCGAGATCGACGACACGGCGCGCCCGCACTGAACTGGAGGGGGTAGGAGATCGCGATGGCTGCCGGTGCCGGCGCTGCTGCTGCTCGCCGGCTGCGCGACCACATTGCCGGACGGCAGCAGGATCGAGCGGCTGCCCGCCGACGCTGCGATCAGGGCGCCGACGCTCAGCCCGCAGGAGGCGCAGCGTCTGGCGCAACTGAATGCCCAGGTGCTTGCGGACCAGAATGCGGCGCTTGCGCGCGAGGCACGCGAAGAAGCGTGGCGCCGCGCG
>JBAIYN010000014.1:0-2653 GCA_037915775.1 Burkholderiales bacterium
TCCGCGCGCCTGCGAGATTTCGACGCCATCGTACTGATTCGCGAACGCACGCGTATCACGGACGCCCTGCTCGCGAGGCTTCCCAGACTGAGGCTGATCAGCCAGACCGGCAAAGTCGGATCTCACATCGATCTGGAAGCATGCTCCCGGCGCGGCATCGCGGTGACCGAGTCACAAGGTTATGCTGCGGCGACCGCGGAATTCACCTGGCTGCTGATTCTTGCGGCGCTGCGCCGCTTTCCGGCCTACATGGCAAATCTGTACGCCGGTCAATGGCAGCAGAGCCTCCCGCAGCAGCCGGACTGGCCGCTGGCGGGGCTGGGAGAGTCGGTCGCCGGCAAGGCGCTCGGCATCTGGGGGTATGGTCGTATCGGACGCATCGTCGCCGGGTACGGTCGAGCATTCGGCGCGCGGGTTCTCGTGCATGGCCGCGAGGGCTCCCTCCAGCAGGCAACGGCGGATGGACATCACGCGGTCGCGGACCGAGGCGAATTCTTCGCGGCCTGCGACGTCGTCACGCTTCATCTGCGCCTGCTTGAGTCGACGCGGGGATGCGTGACGCGCGCCGAACTCGCACGCATGAAACCGACCTCGTTGATCGTGAACACCAGCCGCGCAGAGCTGATCGAACCCGGCGCTCTTGTCTCCGCTCTTGCGGCAGGGCGGCCGGGACTGGCGGCAGTCGACGTCTACGAGCGCGAACCGGTGTCGAGCGACGAACCACTGTTGCGCGAGCCACGCGCGCTTTGCACGCCCCACCTTGGCTTCACCGAGCGGCAATCGTATGAGCGGCTGTTCTCGGGCGCGCTGGACAGCGTTGCCGCCTTCGCGCGTGGCGCGCCGATCAGCCCGGTCAACCAGGTCGCACGCAGAAACTGAAACGGCCGGTCACGAAGGACCGGCCGCTTTCGGAGGAATCGGAGCTCTCTCAGCTGATCGGAACGATCTCGACCGCCTGCGGCCCCTTCTGCCCCTGTTGAACCTGATATTCGACGCGCTGGTTTTCCTTCAGCGTGCGAAAGCCCTTGGCCTTGATCCCGCTGTAGTGCGCGAACAGATCCGCACCGCCATCATCCGGCTTGATGAACCCAAAGCCCTTCGTCTCATTGAACCACTTTACCGTGCCTGTCGGCATAGAACTCTCACTTGGATGAACACGGGAAGCGCCCGCGGCGCGCAAGCGATTGGTGCGTAATAACTGGGGAGCACTGCGACAGGAACGTCAATAGGGACAAGGCGCCCAAAGCGCGAATGAGCTTAGGTACCTTGAGACTGAGCGAGCACTTGGAGCCAGATAACACGGCGCAGAAATCGACTGCAGGGCAGAAACTACCCCAATCGGCGCAGCGGCGCTAGTAGGGACGGGACGACATACGACCCGCCGCGCCTAAAGGCGACGCTAGCGCGGATGCCGGACCCAGGCCGAAAGCAGCGCGGCCTCGCGCTCATTGGTGAGTCCGCCAGCGGGCGGCTCATCCCTGCGCCCGGAACACCAGCGCCAGGTTTCCCGAACCGTGTCTTCCAGCGGCCGATGGCGCAAACCGGATGACCAGGCCTTCTCGCCACGGACCTGGGCGATGCCGACATGTTCCTGTCCCGCCCACAGCGGCAAATCCGTCCATGGCTGCACCCCGTGCTGCCGCAGGAACTCGGCGTCGACCCATACCGGGCGGGCGTCCGCCCCCAGTGCACGCGCGCAGCGCGCGACGAAATCCGACAGCGTCAGCGGCTGTGCTGGTCCAACCGCGTTGAACGTGCCGCGGGCGTCGATCTGCAGCAGTTCGACCAGCCAACCAGCCAGATCACGCGCATCGATGAACTGAACCGGGTAGTCCGGTGCGTCGGGCAACAGGACCGGGCCCCCGCGCGCGCAACGCCTTACCCAGTACGAGAACCGGTTGGTCGGGTCGTGCGGCCCGACAATGAGTCCGGGCCGGACCACGAGTGCCCGCTCGGCAAAGACGCGAAGCACGATCTGTTCGCACGCGGCCTTCAGCGCGCCGTAGTTGGCCGGGATGTCCTCGTTCGTCGGGTCGACCAACTCGGCGACCGGTGCGTCCTCCGCGAGCCCGGGGCGCGAAGCATCGCGGTAGACGCTGACACTCGAAATGAAAAGGTAGCGGTTGGAGTGCCTCAGCACATCGGCCGACTGCCGCACGACGCGCGGAAGGTATCCGCACGTGTCGACGACCGCGTCCCAGTTCCGGCCCGCGAGGATTCCCACACCGCCGTCCCGATCGCCGCGTAGCTGCTCGACGTCGGGATAGAGGCCGGGGGCGGACAGTCCGCGATTGAAAAGCGTGACCTCGTGGCCGGCAGAAAGCGCGGCCTCGACCAGGTGTCGTCCGAGAAAGCGCGTTCCTCCAAGGATCAGGATCTTCATCGTCAACAGGTAATTCCGCAAATGGCGCGACATCGCTCGCCGCTGCCCGTCACGTTCAAGCCCGGCGATCGCGGCGCCTCGGCCTGCCCTTCGCTGGTTCGAAGCAGGCCGGCGATGGGCTCCGACCTCGCGCAAGGGTTCGATCCCTGGGCCTGCGGCAACCTACCTACAATACCCGGCAGAGCGTGTCATCCATAGCGTGCACATGATATGGCTCGCTCGCTGGGGCCTCATCGTCTAAAGGAGAGTTGACATGTCGCTACGACTCGC
>JBAIYN010000642.1:0-2184 GCA_037915775.1 Burkholderiales bacterium
GGCGACCGTCGACAGCGCGGCGTGCGTGCCGTTCCGGGTGCGGTCCGTGCCGGTTGATCTGATTCGAATCCTCATCGCGTTTTCCTCCACCATCGGTTGATGTCTGGCTCTACTTCACCTGATAGCCACGCTGCTGCAGATCCGCCGTCACCTGGCGCCGCAGGGCGTCGATCGCTGCCGGGACCTGCGCCCGCAGTCGTCGTACTTCGTCTTCGCCGTAGGGCTCGAATGGCGCCGGGATCTGCGCCGGGCTGAAAGTCTTCAGCATCCAGTTCAGCAGCAGAGCAAGTTCGCCATCGGACAGCGGCGAGTTGGCCGAACCGGGCACCTGCACGAGGAAGGCGCGCCCGCCCTGCGAATTCAGGAAATAGCCAAGCTGCCCGCGCACGTCCGGAATGCCGGCACCCGGGCTGCCGCTGCCGTCGAGCTGATGGCAACCGGCGCAGAACTGGATGAAGTTCTGCCGCGAGCGATCGGGCGCCGCGAGCGCCGGGCTCGTCAGCGCGAACATCACGAGCCACGGCCAGAGCACGGCACGCCGCATGCTCATCCTCCCAGCAGGCTACGGCGCAGCCGCAGCGTGTCGTTCGGATCGGGCCTGCTCTGCCGCACCGATGCGACGTCGGCCGGCGAGACGCGATCCTCGGCTGCGCCATTCAGCCCGCGCACCACGTAATTCAGCACCGCGCCGATTTCTTCGTCCGAGAGCTGCGGCATGCCGGGCATCGCGCCGACCATCGTTTGCCCCGCCACCGTGATCTGTCCTGCCAGACCGCCGACCACGACGCGGGCGAGATATTCGCCGGCGCGAGGCGACGCGAGGTGTCTTGCCAGCGAATTCGCCAGCGGCGGCGCGAGTCCCGGCACGCCCGAGCCGTCGGGCTGATGGCAGGCTGCGCAATGCTGCCGGAACTGCGCTTCACCGTTCAGCGCTGCAGCCGCCGGCATCGCCGCGAGGCAGACCGCGCCGGCCAGCACGGCTGCAGCGATGCGCGTTGCGCCGATTCCGGGCAGCGCGGTCACCTCGACTATCCCTTGCTCGTCTCGGCCACGCCGACGGCCGCCGCGACGGTGCAGTGGTACATCGTGGTGGTGTTCGCCATGCACCAGTTGATGTCGTTGTGCACGCCCATCCGGTACCCCGGCCGCTCGCCTTGGTTGCCGTTGCACAGGCAGCGGCCGCAAGCCGTCACGCCGCAGCAGTCGTTGTAGCTGATCAGGTAGTCCTTGCCGTCCACCGCGCTGCGGCAAGTCCCGATCCACGTGACTTTCGAGGGCTCGGTCCCAGGCGGGCATTGCGAGATCGAACCGCCGCAGCAGGTACAGAGGAAACCGTCCAGCGCGCAGTAGCGCCAGTATTCGCATTCGGTATCCGTCTTCTGCGCCTTGGCCCGCCCTTCGGCGGCGCGCGCCGAGCGGTCGAACGGCAGCACCGGCAGCACGAATGCGGCTCCGACCATCACGCGCCCCACGCCCACCAGCAGGCTGCGTCGCGAAGTGTCCTGCGCCACCTTGCGCACGCGACGCTCGACGACCCGATCGAACCATTGCATCAGCATGATTTCCTCCTGACGACGCCGCCCATCCTCAGCCCCTTTGCCTGACCAGTTCCTGCACCGAACCCACGCCGAGGTCACGTGCGTTGAAAAGGCTCTCGATCTGCTCGCGCGAATTGACCAGGCCCTTCGCCCGCACCTGACCCTGTTCGTCGACCAGCACCGCATACGGCAGCTTGCCGACCCGGAACGCCATGCCGAGATCGCGGCTCAGCACGTACGGGAAGTCGCCCAGTCCCTGACGGGCAACGTATTGCTGGTGCTCGGCAAGATCGCCGTCGCTCGCCAGCACCACGTCGAGCCACTTGCCCTCCGCCTCGCGGATGCTGCGCAGGATCGGCAGCAGCTTCTTGCACACCGGGCAGGTCGGCGACAGGAAGAACAGCAGCGTGCTGGCGCGCGTCGGCGTGCCCAGTTCGATCGCGCGCCCGTCCAGCGCGCGCAGGCTCATCGCCGGCGCGGCTGTGCCCACCGCCGGGCCTGCATCGAGCGTCAGCGCGCCCATCGGCGCGACGCGCTCGTACAGGATGCCGACCTGCCGCGCCAGCGCGATCACCGCGACCAGCAGCGCAAGAACCACCAGCCACAGCAGCAGGTTCGAAATCACCAGCGCTTCCGTCATGTCAAG
>JBAIYN010000721.1:0-2090 GCA_037915775.1 Burkholderiales bacterium
GCAGGTTTTTGCCCGCATGCTCCCTTAGCAGGGGAGTGCCTTCGACCTCTCGGCCACGTCTCCTAACCTTCAACCTCGCTGCGCAACCCGACGGACGGATTGCTCGGCAATCGCGTTGCCTCCGCGATTGCCTCGTCCCTCCGCTTTCGCTTCGGGACCACCGTCGGCTTCGCCTCCGGTGTCCTGCGCAGATGTCCACGGGACATCTGCTGGTCGAACCGTCGATGCAGGTTTTTGCCCGCATGCTCCCTTAGCAGGGGAGTGCCTTCGACCTCTCGGCCACGTCTCCTAACCTTCAACCTCGCTGCGCAACCCGACGGACGGATTGCTCGGTCATCGGGTTGCTTCCCCGATGACCTCGTCCCTTCGCTTCCGCTCCGGGACCACCGTCGGCTTTGCCTTCGGTGTCCTGCGCAGGTGTCCGCTGGACATCTGCTGGTCGAACCGTCGATGCAGGTTCTTGCCCGCATGCTCCCTTGGCAGGGCAGTAGCCGAGACCTCTCGGCCACGTCTCCTAACCTTCAACCTCGCTGCGCAACCCGACGGAGGGGTTGCGCGCGGTGCGCAGTCTACCCGCTCAGGCAGGCGCCTGTTCGAGTCCGAATGCCTTGTGCAGCGCGCGGACGGCAAGTTCCATGTACTTGTCGTCGACCACGACCGAGATCTTGATCTCGCTGGTCGTGATCATCTGGATGTTGATCCCTTCCTCCGCCAGCGTGCGGAACGCGAGGCTGGCGATGCCGACGTGCGAGCGCATGCCGATGCCGACCACGCTGACCTTGCAGATCTTCGGGTCGCCGACGATTTCCTTGGCGCCGATGTGAGCCTTGACCTTGGTGTTCAGCACGTCCATCGCCTTGGCGTACTCGTTGCGATGAACCGTGAACGAAAAGTCGGTCATGCCGTCGACGCTGATGTTCTGCACGATCATGTCGACGTCGATGTTCGCATCCGCGATCGCGCCGAGGATCTGGTACGCGATCCCGGGCCGGTCGGGCACGCGCGTCAGGGTGATCTTCGCTTCGTCGCGCGAGAACGCGATGCCGGAAATGACGGCCTTTTCCATCTTCGTGTCTTCCTCGAAAGTGATCAGCGTGCCCGAGTTCGCTTCCTGCGCCAGCGGCATCTCGGGGTCGGTGAGGCTGGACAGAACGCGCAGCCTTACCCGGTACTTGCCGGCGAACTCGACCGATCGGATCTGCAGCACCTTCGAGCCCAGGCTGGCCATCTCCAGCATCTCCTCGAAGGTGATCGTGTTCAGCCGGCGCGCCTCGGGGACGATGCGCGGGTCCGTCGTGTAGACGCCGTCCACATCGGTATAGATCAGGCACTCGTCGGCCTTCAGCGCGGCGGCCAGCGCCACGGCCGATGTATCGGAGCCACCGCGGCCGAGCGTGGTGATGTTGCCGAATTCGTCCGCGCCCTGGAAGCCGGCAACCACGACGATCACGCCGTCCCTCAGATCGGCGCGGATCTTCTTCTCGTCGATCTCGAGGATGCGCGCCTTCGTATAGGCGCTGTCGGTCAGCACGTGTACCTGCGGCCCGGTGTAGCTCTTGGCCTTCAGGCCGAGGTCCTTCAGCGCCATCGCCAGCAGGCCGATCGTGACCTGCTCGCCGGTGGAGGCCACCACGTCGAGCTCGCGCGGATCGGGACTCGACTGGATCTCCTTGGCCAGCGCGATCAGCCGGTTGGTCTCGCCGCTCATCGCCGATACCACGACCACCAGCTGGTGGCCGGCCCGGCTCCACTTCGCGAGCCGCCTCGCGACATTCTTGATCCGCTCGGGTGAGCCGACCGACGTGCCGCCGTACTTGTGAACGATGAGCGCCATGGGGAAGAACGTGTGGAACTGCGTCGAGCGGGAAAGCGCGCGATTATAAAGATGCGTGCCGCGGCGAGCGGCCTCAGTGCTTGATGTCGAGCAAGGTCGCGTCAGGTACCCACTCCAGCCGCACGCGCGCGCCGTCCGCGTCCACCAGCCGCGCATCCGGCCCGAGCCCGGCCACGTAGATCAGGTCGTCGCCGCGCCAGACCAGAGGCATCGCGGTGCGATCGAATTCGGCGATGCCGGCGTCCTGGAACAGGCG
>JBAIYN010000194.1:0-3440 GCA_037915775.1 Burkholderiales bacterium
TCCGCAACGAGCAGATGCCGAACCGCGTGCACATGTCGACCTCGTGCTGCGAGATCAACTGCGGCGGCCAGGCCGACATCGCGATCATCGTCCAGCACACCAAGCCGCCGAAGATCAACCACGACCTGGTGGCCAACGTTTGCGAACGCCCGGCCGTCGTGGCCCGCTGCCCGGTCGCGGCGATCCGCCCGGCGCTCGTCAACGGCAAGCCTTCGCTCGAAGTCGACGAAAAGAAATGCATCTGCTGCGGCGCCTGCTATCCCCCGTGCCCGCCGATGCAGATCAACGACCCCGAACACTCCAAGTTCGCGATCTGGGTCGGGGGCAAGAACTCGAACGCGCGCGGCAAACCGACCTTCATGAAGATGGTCGCGTCGGGGATACCGAACAACCCGCCGCGCTGGCCCGAGGTGAGCGAGGTCGTCAAGCGCATCCTGCGCGCCTACAAGGAAGACGCCCGCTCGTGGGAGCGCATGGCCGACTGGATCGAGCGCATCGGCTGGCCGCGCTTCTTCGAGAAAACCGGGCTCACCTTCACCAAGTACCTGATCGACGACTGGCGCGGCTCGCGCGCGAACCTGAACGCGTCGACGCACATCCGCTTCTGAGGCAACGTGAAAATCGCAGTACTGGTCAACGAAGGACCGTATCAGCATCAGGCGAGCGACTCGGCGTACAACTTCTGCCGCGCCGTGCTCGCGCGGGGGCACGAACTGCAGCGCGTGTTCTTCTATCACGACGGCGTGAACAATGCGTCGAAGTACACCGAGCCGCCGCAGGATGATCGCCACGTCGTGTCACGCTGGACCAAGCTGGCGGAGGAGAACAAGGTCGATCTCGTCGTGTGCGTGGCGGCGGGCCTGCGGCGCGGCCTGGTGGCCGAGACGCTCGCGCCGGGTTTCCGCATCTCCGGCCTGGGCCAGCTGATCGATTCCGGCATCAAGGCCGATCGCGTTGTCGTGTTCGGAGACTGACCGATGGCGGTGAAGAAATTCATGCTCGTGAACCGGAAGGCGCCGCACGGCTCGATCTACGCGCTGGAGAGCCTCGAGGTGGTGCTGATCGCGGCGGCGTTCGAACAGGACGTGTCGGTCGCGTTCGTCGACGACGGCGTGTACCAGCTGAAGAAGGGGATGCAGACGAAGGCGATCGGCGTCAAGAACTTCTCGCCGACGTACCGTGCGCTGGAGGACTACGACATCGACAAGCTGTACGTCGAGGCCGAGTCGATGGCGGCGCGCGGCCTGACGGCGGAGGACATGGTGACCGACGTGAAGGTCGTCGATTCGAAGACGCTTGCCGGCCTGATGGACGAGCAGGACGTCGTGCTGAGTTTCTGAGGGCGGGCTCCAGATGCTGCATATCCTGAACAGTTCCCCGCTCGAGCGGCCGACGCTGGACAGCGTGATGCGCCTGACCGGGTCCGGCGCGCTGCTGCTGATCGAGGACGCCGTGTACGCGGCGACGCGCGGCAACGGTGCCGAAGGCCAGATCCGCGCGGCGATGTCGAAGCTGAAGGTGTACGCGCTGATGCCCGACCTGGAGGCGCGCGGAATGGCAGATCGCCTGATCGAGGGCGTGGCCCCGGTCGACTACGAGGGTTTCGTCGACCTGGTGGTCGAGCATCGGAACAACCAGTCATGGTTCTAGAACCACCGTTTGTTTTTCAATCTGAAGGAGGCACTCATGCCCACCATTGACGCCGGCGGCAAGAGCTACGAAACGGACGAGGAAGGCTATCTCGTCAATCTGGGCGACTGGAACGAGGACGTCGCCAACGCGATCGCCAAGCAGGAAAGCATCGACATGAGCGAGAACCACTGGGAAGTGGTGAATTTCCTGCGCAAGTACTACGAGGAATTCCAGGTCGCGCCCGCGGTGCGCGTGCTGACCAAGGCGATCGGCAAGACGCTGGGACCGGAAAAGGGCAACAGCCAGTACCTGTACGAGCTGTTCCCCTACGGGCCGGCGAAGCAGGCCTGCAAGATCGCCGGCCTGCCCAAGCCGACCGGCTGCGTTTAGGCATCAGGCACGGGATCGGTGTCATTCCCGCGCAAGCGGGAATCCAGTGTCTGTGGCTGGACCGCCTGGATGCCCGCTTGCGCGGGCATGACACGGGTCGCAAGAGTCCCGAGCGACTACTCCGATGTCCATTACCAGCATCGCTTTCGCGCTCTTGTTCTACGCCGCGACCGTGGTGCTGGTCGCCGGGCTGATTGCGCGCATCGTCGGCTATGCGCGCACGCCCGCGCCGCTGAAGATCCCGACCACGCCGGCGCCGACCACGCGTGGCGGGGTCGCGCTGCGCATGCTGCGCGAGGTCGTGCTGTTCGAGAGCCTGTTCAAGGGCAACCTGTGGACATGGCTGTTCGGCTGGGTGTTTCACCTGAGCCTCGCGCTGGTGCTGGTGCGGCACCTGCGCTATTTCACCGAGCCGGTCTGGTTCTGGGTCGAAATCGCGCAGCCGCTCGGCATCCTGGCGGGCTTCGGCATGCTGATCGGGCTGGGCGGCCTGCTGGCGCGCCGCGTGTTCGTCGAGCGCATCCGCTATATCTCGGTGCCGTCGGACTACCTGATGCTGGTGCTGCTGATCGCGATCGCCGCATCGGGACTGGCGATGAAGTTCGTGTTCCGTACCGACGTGGTCGGGGTCAAGGAGTTCTTCCTCGGCCTGATGCTGTTCGACTGGCAACCGTTGCCGGGCGACGGCGTGCTGTACATCCACCTGTCGCTGGTGCTGGCGCTGATGGTGATCTTCCCGTTCTCGAAGCTGCTGCACGCGCCGGGCGTGTTCTTCTCGCCGTCGCGCAACATGGCCGACGATCCGCGTGAGTCGCGCCATCTGGCGCCGTGGGCGGCCGAGCTGGAGCGCAGGTAATGGCCGCCCAAGTCACCGCGCCGCCGCTGCGCGAATTCCCGTCGTCGCCGGCGCTCGTTCCGGGCGCGATGGAGAAGTCGCGTCCGTATTTCGCGAACGAGAAGATGCAGCAGGCGATCGGCTTCCCGGGCCAGCTCGTCGACGGCTGGGAGAAGCGCGCGCTCGAGCACATGGGCACGCTGCTCGGCAAGTACCGGTCGCTGCAGGTGTTCATGGATTCGTGCGTGCACTGCGGCGCGTGCGCGGACAAGTGCCACTACTTCATCGGCACGCAGGACCCGAAGAACATGCCGGTCGCGCGGCAGGAACTGATGAGGAGCGTCTACCGGCGCTACTTCACGCTGCCGGGCAAGCTGTTTCCGAAGCTCGTCGGCGCGCGGGATCTGACGAAGGACGTGCTCGACGAGTGGTACACGTACTTCAACCAGTGCTCCGAATGCCGGCGCTGCTCGGTGTTCTGCCCGTACGGGATCGATACCGCCGAAGTGACGATGGCGGCGAAGGAGATCCTCGACGTCGTCGGCTACGGCCAGAAGTACACCAACGAGATCATCGGCAAGGT
>JBAIYN010000224.1:0-1620 GCA_037915775.1 Burkholderiales bacterium
CCAGCGGCGGCCTGCTGGTGGCGTGCGCACCCGATGCGGTCGATGCGGTCATCGCGGAGTTCCGGCGCGACGGCTTCGGCGAGGCGCGCGTGATCGGCGAACTCGCGGCGGGCCCGGCGACCGTCACCGTCGACTGACGCCGATGGAATCGCACATCCCGGAGATCTCGCGCGTCATCCAGCTCGCCGTGGCGCCGGTGTTCCTGCTCGCCGGCATCGGGACCATCATGGGCTCGCTGATGAACCGGCTGTCGCGCATCGTCGATCGCGCGCGCACGCTGGAGCGCGAGGTCGCGGCCAGCGGGTATGGTCCGTCGGCCGACGCCAGCTTCGAGGCGCAGACGCTGCGCAAGCGCGCGCGCACGGTGCAGACCGCAATCGCGCTGCTGGTGACGTGCGCGCTGCTGGTCACGCTGCTGATCTCCATCGCGTTCGTCGGCGCATTCATCGCGGTCGACGTGACGCGCGTGATCGCCGTCATGTTCATCGTCGCGATGTGCGCGTTCAGCGCCGGCCTGCTCGCATTCCTGCACGAGATCCGCATCGCCATGTCGACGTTCCGCATCGAGATCGCGCGCGCGGAGCGCCCGGACCCCGGCTGATCCCCGCGGGGCGCTACTTCTTCAGCAGCGGCTCGAGCCCGGGCCAGACGGTGTCGAGGATCATCGGCTGCGCCGCGGCGATGGGGTGCAGGTTGTCCGGCTGGAAGAGGTCGGGGCGCTGCGCGACGCCCTCGAGCAGGAACGGCACGTAGCCGGTCCGGTACTCCTTGGCGACTTCGGCGAAGGCATCGAAGAACTGCCGCGTGTAGGTCGGCCCGTAGTTGGGCGGCATGCGCGAGCCGACGATCAGCACCTTCGCCTTCGCGTCCTGCGAAGTCTTCACGATGCGCGCGAGGTTCGCCTTCAGCTGCGCCACCGGCAGGCCGCGCAGGCCGTCGTTGGAGCCGAGCGTGATGACCACGATCGCGGGCTTCTCACGGGCGACGGTATCGGCGATCCGCGACGCGCCGCCGGCGGAGGTTTCGCCCGAAATGCTCGCATTCACGACGCTATAATCGAACTTTCTCTGTCGCAGGCGATCTTGCAGCAGGGACACCCAGCCTTCGCGCTGGGCGAGCCCGTAGGCGGCGGACAGGCTGTCCCCGTAGACCAGCACCGTGCCGGCGCCCCAGGCGGGGGCGCTGCAGAACAGCAAGAGCGCAATCAAGAGTCGTTTCATGGATCAGGGTGTCATGCGGCCGATCGTCACGGCGACCGGCCTGGGAAAAGTCGTGCCGCTTGCGCAGGATGCGCCGGGGGCCACGCTCGCGATTCTGCAGGAGATCGACCTGGCGGTGGCGCCGGGCGAGGCGGTGGCGATCGTCGGCGCGTCGGGCTCGGGAAAGTCGACCCTGCTTGGACTGCTCGCCGGGCTGGACGTTCCCACCGCGGGTACGGTCACGCTGGACGACACCGATCTCTTTTCGCTGGACGAGGACGGCCGCGCCGCGCTGAGAAAGCGCGTCGTCGGGTTCGTCTTCCAGGCCTTCCAGTTGCTGCCGCCGCTCACGGCGCTCGAGAACGTCATGCTGCCGCTGGAGCTGAGCGACGACCCCGACGCCGAGCGCAAGGCGCGCGCG
>JBAIYN010000018.1:0-2676 GCA_037915775.1 Burkholderiales bacterium
CTTCTTGAATCTCGGCTTCTCGCTCGCGTCGATCACCGATGGCAACCGACTTGCCCACGATGCCAGTCTGGCTCGAACTCTTGGTCTTTTCCATCGCGCACACCCTCATCACCCAAGAAAGAGGGAGCCGCGCCAGCGCCGTGGGTGTGTCCGGCGTTCTTGCCCCGTCGGGCTAGGCGCGGCGTGAACGGTACCCGCTCAAACTGACAGCGGCGGGTCGACGTAGACCAAGGCCTCCGCGAACTTGGTGATCTCGGCCGCGTCGCCATTGCAGTCCTGCGGCCACATTCCTTCGGGCAACAGACCGGCACCCTTCAGCGACTCTGCTCGACCGCGTAGTCGCTCAAGTTCTCCATAGGAGGCGAGACCGATCAGCAACTGCTGCCGCACGCGATGTGCCGCACCTTGGTCCAGCGTAATGACAGTATTCATTGTGTCAGCCATGATCCACTCCTTTGCGGCAAGTTGCGGTCAGGCGCCGGCTGAGGCTCGTTCGTCGGTCGCGCGTCGGAGCACGGCGGCGAACAGCGCCAGCACGTCAGCCGGTATCGGGCTGCAGTAGATCTGGCGCTGTCCGTCGTCAACGCCGCGAGATTGCCGGTTCACGCCTTGCGCATGAGCGAACGTCGATGCAGTTCGCGTAAGTCCGTCATGCGCTGCTTGCCACGATTTCTCTAACCTGTGCAGCGGACAAGAAACCGACCGCATCCACCGCGTTTGCAACGTCAATGATCGACCTCCACTGATCGCCGACAAACTTGCGTGTCATGCAGTCAACTTCATACTCGACAACTTCGCGCGGTGACTCAAATTCTCTGTAGCTGTCGGTGCCTCCATTCCCCCACCACATCTCGGAATTGCCCAGGCGCCACGCCAAGGCGCTGACGATCAGTTCGCACTGTTTGTAGTCGCCAGCCCCACCACCTGCCAGCAGCACGAGAGCACGAGACCGGTGCGAGTATTTGGCCTCGGCGTACGGTCCCGCCAATGCGCTCACCGCCCGCGAATACAGCAGTTCGGTGCTCTCGGTTCCGTAGTCGAGCTGCCGGTACGTTCCATAGGTATGGCCGGTGCGACGGTTGCGGTGCACGCGAACACCCTTGAAGGCCACTCCGTGGATGACGTTTCCGACAGCGTGACCCGCTTCATGAACGGCGACAACTGATGGCGTACGAGTCATTACGCTGCCCGTTGGCACAGTTCAAAGACGTTGCTGAAGGTCACCCGTCCGCTGAGGAAATTTGCCCACGCGACTAACAGCGCATTGCGCTCCTGCATGAAGTGCGCACGGTTGTAGGCCGCCTTCACGCGGTCGACTTCGCGGTGCGCGAGGCACGCCTCGATCACGTCTGGTCGGGCTGCGCCCGTTTCGTGCGCCCAAGTGCTGAACGACGCACGGCACAATCCGTGAACGGTTGTGCGCTTGTCCGCTTCCATCCGGCGCAGCAGGGTCAACATCGCCATGTTCGATAGCGGCTGCCCATCCAAGTTCGGTCCGGGAAAGACAAAAGGCTGCTGCCAGATCCGCATCGCGTTCACGATCTCCAGCGCACGCGGCGACAAATGCACGACATGTTGCTGTCCACCCTTCATACGCGCCGCGGGCACCGTCCACGTCGCCGCGTTCAGATCGAATTCCCCCCAGGTCGCACCGAGCACCTCGCCGGTTCTCGCAGCACACAACACCGCGAATTCGAGCGCGCGGGCCGCGACGCCTTCGCGCTTGCGAAGCTTTGCCATGAAGGCCGGCACTTCGCGGAAGGGCAATGCTGAGTAGCTGGTGACGTGACGGCGAATGCCCATCTCGCGCACCTTGCCCGCCGCCGCGGCCGCCGGATTACCTCTGCACCATCCACGGAACTCGGCGTCGCCATAGATCTTGCAAAGCCGCTGCACGATGCGGCGGCCGGTTTCCCGCCGGCGGCGCCGAATGTCAACGAAGAAATCCAGCAGTTGGGGAGGCTCAACGCGATCGATTGGCGCGTGCCAAATGGCGTCCGGGACGTGTTGCTCCAAGCTGTTGATCCAGTCGGCCGCATGCTTCGTCGATCGCGCCGGTTCGATGACGCGCTCGTGATACTGGCGCGCCACGCGGGCGAGCGTGCGCTGTTCGGACTGCCGTTCACGCTTTTCAGTCTCAAGCGCCCGCCGCGCCTCATCGCGCTGACGCTCACGCTCCGCAATGGGGTCAAGCCCTACTCGCAGTTGCTTGCGCGCGTCTTCCGCCAAGTCGCGTGCCAGTGTGAGCGACTTGCCGGCCTCGGCAATGTTGTTCCGTGTGACCTTGCCCAGCCCCATTTCGCGGCGCCTGCCGTCCGGCGCGGTGTATCGAAAGACCCACGAGCCACGATCCGACTGAACTCGCAGGAGCAATCCGTCACCATCTAAGTGATCACCGGCCGACGCGACCTGGACCTGTCTCGCCGTCAATCGATTGCGTGCCATCGCTCTTCTCCATTCCGCCAGCCATTCCGCCAGCAGTACGCGCGTCGGCACGCACTGCGCGCGATCTGCGCTGCACTGTTTGAAGTATTGAAATGAAAGAAAAGCCCGTCAAATCAACGGGCTTGCTTCACTTGGCTGCACTGCCCTGCACTGACAGTGAGAAGAGTAGTGGTGGGACGAGGACACTCGAACTGTTGCCGAAAAGCCGCATGGATGCTTGATTCTGCGAGT
>JBAIYN010000517.1:0-1890 GCA_037915775.1 Burkholderiales bacterium
TGGAGAACCGCCGTGTCCGGAGCGCCTTGCTGGCAGAATTCGGAGTAACCGTTGATGATCGCCAGCAGGTTGTTGAAGTCGTGCGCGATGCCTCCGGCGAGCTTGCCCACGGACTCCATCTTCTGCGCCTGGATCAACTGCGCTTCGATCTGCCTGCGAAGGGTCATGTCGCGGACGAGAGAGACGTGCACCTCCATTCCCTGGAAGCGCAGTAGGCTCGCATCGATCTCGACCGGAACCAGATGACCGTCGCGATGCTGAAGTTCCGACATCAGCGTCATGCTGCGGCGCGTCCGCAGTTCAGACCAGTGCGCCTCCCACACGCTTTCGGGAAGAGACGGACTGACGTCGGCGATCTTCATCGAGCGCAGGTCCGCCTCGGAATGTCCGACAAGCCTGCACAGGCTGGGATTGACCCGCACGATGTGGGCGTCCGGCAGCGTGAGGATCATTCCCATCGAGGCGTTTTCGATTGCATATTCGTCGAGTTGGAGGCGTTCCTCCAGCGCCGCCCGTTCGCTTACGTCTTCCACCAGAAAGACGAACCCCTCCTGGTCATCTCCCAGGACGCCGTGTCGGGCTCCCCACAGCCGCACAGTGATTGGTTTCCCGTCCTTGCGTCGACGCTTGGCCGTCACGGCCTCCAGAGACTGACCACTCAGGACCCCGCGTGCAAAGCTGCGTAACTCATCGGGGTCGGCGCCGACAAGGCGTGCCGCTTCCTCAAGCGGGCGGCCCACCATCTCCTGCGCCGAGAACCCAAAGATCCTCTCACTTGCCGGGTTCCATGCATTCAACCGCATTTCCGCGCTGTAGTTGACGATGCCGAGCGGGGCGTGCCGAACGATCTCGTTCAGCTGGTCGTTGATGTTGCGCAGAGTGGCGGTCTCAGTCTCCAGGCGGCTGGTAACCGCTGACAGCTGTGCGGTGCGCTCGCTGACGCGTTCTTCGAGTGCGCCATTCAGCTCAACGGCTTGTGCCTCGCTCGACATTCGTCTCTTGAGTTCACGTCGAAACAATGCCGCGGCGGCGGACAAGAGCAAGATTGTCAGCGCGGCACTGACGAGGAGCGCCCGGACGACGTGGTGATAACTATTCGCCGCTTCATCGTTTATGCGCGCCATGCGGGTCAATTCAGCGGTACGAACGCCCTGGATCGTCGCGTTGATGGCCTCCATATTCGCCATCGTGCGGCGGATCAAGTCTGCCGGTCGGTGTGCACCGTCTTGCGCCGCTGCCTCGGATTCTTCGAGCATTGCGAGATGCGCATCGACGAGCTGCCCGAGTCGCCTGATGCGGGCTCGCTGCTCGGGATCGCGCGCCGTGGAACGGAGCGCCGCAAGTTCGGGAGAGACCGCGTCGACTGCGGTCTTGTATCGACTCTTGAAGGAATCGTCCGGAAATTCGGCGTATCCCTCCAGATTGCTGTCAGCAACGTAGATGTCGAACTGGAGTTCGCGCACTCCCTTCATCAGGGCGATGGCGTCGAAGGCGGCGCGATGAGCGTCCGCCATCGTGCGAAGGCTCGAGTAGGCAGAAAGGCCCCCGGCAAGCAGCGCCACGAAACTGACCGCAATTGCGGCCCAAAGCGGCCATTCGGGACGCAGTGGTCCGATTTGGGGTGGCTTCAGTGCAATCGCCAAGGCTGGCCCCCTCTGACTGCTCCAGGTGCGAAGCAAGCCGAGGCTCGCAACTTCCAAGGCGCGACAGTGCCGGCAGGCATGCGCAACGGCAATCTAACGAACGGACTACGTGGTCGTGCGCACCAGCGATCTCTTCCGGTCACCCTTAGCGTGTGCGGCCCGCAGTGGCCAACGAAAGCAGCCCCACCGAGCGAGCGGATTACCGTTGCGTTCAAAGCGCGGTTGTCGCACGAATACCCAAAGAGAC
>JBAIYN010000171.1:0-4925 GCA_037915775.1 Burkholderiales bacterium
GATGCGCAACGACGAACAGGGCGGCCGCGGTGGCCTCGTCGGCATCGAGCAGGGTTTCGAACGGCTGCACGGTCGCCACGATCACGTGGCCGGGATTCACCTGCCCCGCATCCATGAACGCGAACACGCGCTCGTCCTCGTAGACCTTCGCACACGGCAGCTCGTTCTTCAGCAGCTTCTCGAAAACGGTCTGGCCCATGCGTGTGCTCCGCTTCAATGGTGTGCCCGACAACGCCGAAGCTCGCGCAGCGCCGGGCGGGCGGCGCGACGCTACGCCGGCGCGAAAGCGCGGTCAACCCGAACGACGGCGCAGCGACCTCGCACGCCGGTTCGACCTGCATCACGAACGCAAATCTTAAGTGGTATTTCTCTTGCATCTTCCGTGAAGATATACATATAATGCACCTATTAGATGATCCATCGCCGCAGGGACTGCGGGAACGCGTATGGGCAAGCGACATGCAGATGCAGGCACCGGCTGGCAGCCGCATACCCGTCCCGGATCGCCGCTCCCTTCCGCCTGGCACGCGAAATCCAACGGCCAAGCCGACCGTTCTTCTGCAGCATTCACGGCCACACGCACCGCTCACCCAATTCGGGACGACGGGTGATCACCCGCTCGGAGCCCGCCGCCCGTTACCTTCCTCGCCAGGAGACGACATGAACGAACTGAGACTGCTGAACAACGTGCACGGCTTCGACGCCCGCGGCGTCGCCAAGCGCTTTCGCCACGCGGCGATCTTCGGCGCGCTGCAGAGCCTGAATCCGGGCGAAGTGATGCGCTTCGTCAACGATCACGACCCGCTGCCGCTGCTGGCGCAGCTGAGCGAAGCCTTCGGCGACGCACTCGAGATCCGCTACGTCAAGCGCGACCCCGGCGAAATCGTGATCGACTTCGAAGTGGTCAAATAGCGCGATGCGCCTGACGACCTTCAGCGACTACAGCCTGCGCGTGCTGATCTATCTGGCCGCCGATCCCGATCGGCGCGCGACGATCGCTGAGATCGCGAACGCATTCGACGTGTCGGAGAACCATTTGATGAAGGTCGCGCATTTTCTCGGCAAGGGCGGCTGGCTCAACAACGTGCGCGGCAAGGGCGGCGGACTCGAGCTGGCCAAGCCCCCCGAGAAGATCAACGTCGGCGACGTGATCCGCGCCGCCGAGTCGAACGTAGTCGTCGAATGCTTCGATCGCGCGACCAATCGCTGCACGATCGCGCCGGTGTGCAGGCTGAAGGGCGCACTCGCCGAAGCGGCGGCCGCGTTCTACAAGGTGCTCGACGGTTACACGCTCGCCGACATCACCGACAACCGCAAGGCGCTCGCACGGATCATGCTGGCCGTGCGCTGATCTCCGCGCGGGCTTGACCATTCGCGACGCTGCCGCGAATTCGGAACCACGCGCGCTCGGGCGCCAGTGGGCATCACCTTGCGAAAGGGCGCAGCATCCACCCGGCCTTTTGCCAACCGCCGCGCCTTGCGGCGCTTAACCCGAGCTCTGCTCGGGTTAGCGGTCGCCCAAAGGTGGCCTGGCTCCGCTATCGCACGTTGGAGCGCAACATCCAGGCCATCTTTTGTTTCCGGCCGGCGCTGAGCGCCTTAACTTCGGCGCGCCGAAGTTAGCCTCCAACGAAAGGCCGCGTGCGCTTCACTTCGCGTAAGCACGCAACATCCACGCGCTCTTTTGTTTCCGGCCGGCGCTGCGCGCCTTAACTTCGGCGCGCCGAAGTTAGCCTCCAACGAAAAAGCGCCTATTCAGGAGCGCGCAAAGGCGCGCAGCATCCAGGCGCTTTTTTCATGCCCCTCCATCAGCCCGGTGAGGAAGTCCTCGGTGCCGGCGTCGTCGGCGTCGGCGGCGATCTCGATGTCGCTGCGCAACTGGCGAATCAGCTGCTCGTGATCGGCGAGCAGCGCGCGCAGCATCTCGGGCGCGGAAAGATGGCTGGAAGCCTCGGTCAGCCGCGCGAGCTTCAGGAAATCGGTCATCGATCCCGCCGCCATGCCGTCGAGCGCGCGCGCGCGCTCGGCGATGTCGTCGATGAACTCGTCGAGTTGCTCGTACTGCCCCTCGAAGAACTTGTGCAGCTCGGCGAAGTTCGGGCCGACCACGTTCCAGTGGAAGTTGCGCGTCTTCACATACAGCACGAACTCGTCCGCGAGCAGCCGGTTCAGCACGTCGACCATCGTCTTGCGCGCCTTGTCCGACAGTCCGCTGCCGGTCGCGCTCGCCTTCTTGCCGTTGTTCTTGCCCATGATCACCTCCGTCGACTCGACGGCCAAAACTTAGCAACTCGCGTCCGTGCCCGCATTGAGAAATTCCAATCGGCGCGATACCCGCGCCTTTGCGTCATCCGGCGACGGCCGGCAGGTCGAGCTTGGTCACGCCGTGCAGCGGACACTCGAGGATCGCCTGGCGCAGCGCCTCGACCGCGGGCATGCGCGTGAAGCTCTTGCGCCACGCGAGCACCACGCGCCGGTCCGGCACCGGCGACTTGAAAGGAAGATAGGCGATCAGCGAATCGCGCCGCACGCTCGCCGGCACCGAGGTCATCGGCAGCACGGTGATGCCGAGGCCGGACGCGACCATGTGGCGGATCGTCTCCAGCGACGAACCCTCGAAGGTCTTCTGGATGCCTTCGGCGTCGGTCGAGAAGCGCGACAGCTCCGGACAGACGCCGAGCACATGATCGCGGAAGCAGTGTCCGGTGCCGAGCAGCAGCATCGTCTCCTTCTTCAGGTCTTCCGAAGCAACGCTTTTGCGCTTGGTCCAGGGATGATCGCGCGGCACCGCGACCGCGAACGGCTCGTCGTACACCGGCTGGAGCATCAGGCCGGACTCCGGCAACGGCAGCGCCATGATCGCCACGTCGATCTCGCCGTTCTTCAGCAGTTCGAGCAGCTTGAGGGTGAAGTTCTCGTTCAGCAGCAGCGGCATCTGCGGCGCGTCGCGCAGCAGCTGGCGCACCAGTGACGGCAGCAGGTAGGGTCCGATCGTGTAGATCACGCCGACCCGCAGCGGGCCGGCGAGCGGGTCTTTGCCCTGCTTCGAGATCTCCTTCACCCGGCTCGCCTCGTCGAGAACGCGCTGCGCCTGCTCGATCACCCGCCCGCCGATCGGCGTCAGCGTGACTTCGCTGGTCTTGCGCTCGAACAGCAGCACGCCCAGCTCGTCCTCGAGTTTCTTGATCGCGACCGACAGCGTCGGCTGCGAAACGAAGCACGCGTCGGCGGCGCGGCCGAAATGCCGCTCGCGCGCGACGGCGACGATGTAGCGAAGTTCGGTGAGTGTCATGCGTCGAGGTAGCTTTCCCGTCCCGCCAGCCAGCGCTGCACATGCGCGCGCGCAACCGCGGGCTGCTCCTGCAGCAGCCGCTGCGCCACGTCGCGCGCCCGTTCGACCAGTGCCGCGTCCTGCTCCAGGTCGGCGAAGCGTAACAGCGGCACGCCGGACTGGCGGGCGCCGAGAAACTCGCCTGGGCCGCGCAGCTGCAGGTCGCGGCGCGCGATCTCGAACCCGTCGCTGGTTTCGTAGATGATCCGGAGCCGCTCGCGCGCCGCCTCCGACAGTGGCTCGTCGAACAGCAGCACGCAGAAGCTCTGCTCCGCGCCGCGGCCCACGCGCCCGCGCAGCTGGTGCAGCTGTGCCAGCCCGAAGCGCTGCGCATGCTCGATCACCATCAGCGTGGCGTTCGGAACGTCGACGCCGACTTCGATCACCGTCGTCGCCACCAGCACCTGGATCTCGCCGCGCACGAAGCGCTGCATCACTTCGGTCTTCTCCGCCGGCGGCATCTGGCCGTGCAGCAGGCCGAGCCGCAGTTCGGGCAGCAGCGCGCGCGTCTCCTCGTACATCCGCGTCGCGGCGGTCAGGTCGACGGCCGCCTCTGCGTCCTCGCTTTCGTCGACCAGCGGGCAGACCCAGTAGGCCTGCCGGCCGCGCGCGACATCGGCGCGCACGCGCTCGAGCACTTCGCTGCGGCGGCGCGTCGAGACCAGCTTGGTGACGACGGGCTGGCGTCCGGGCGGCAGCTCGTCGATCACCGACACGTCGAGATCGGCGAAGTAGCTCATCGCCAGCGTGCGCGGGATCGGCGTGGCACTGAGCATCAGCAGGTGCGGTGTGGCCGGCTGCGACGACGCATCGCCGCGCAGCGCAAGGCGCTGCGCGACGCCGAACCGGTGCTGCTCGTCGACGATCGCCAGCCCGAGGCGCGCGAACTCGACCTTGTCCTGGATCAGCGCGTGCGTGCCGACCACGAGCTGCGCCTCTCCGGATGCCGCTTGCGCCTGCGTGGCGCGCTTTTCCGCCGCCTTCAGCTTGCCGGCCAGCCACGTGATCCGCACCCCCAGCGGCGCCAGCCACGCAGCCACGCGGCCGAAGTGCTGTTCGGCGAGGATCTCGGTCGGCGCCATCAGCGCCGCCTGGAAGCCGGACTCGATCGCGCGCGCCGACGCAAGCGCCGCGATCACGGTCTTGCCGCTGCCGACGTCGCCCTGCACCAGACGGTGCATCGGCGTCCCGCGCGCCAGATCGGCCTCGACTTCCGCCCACACGCGGCGCTGCGCAGTCGTCAGCGCAAACGGCAGCGCTGCCAGCAACCGGGCGACCAGCGCGCCATCGCCCTGCAGCGGCGCGGCGCGGCGTCGCGCACGCGCCGCACGCGCGATGCGCAGCGACAGCTGCTGCGCGAGTAGCTCGTCGAACTTCACGCGCTGCCACGCCGGATCGGTCCGCTGCACAAGGGCTGACGCATCGGCATCCGACGGCGGCCGGTGCAGCCGCAGGATCGATTCGCGCAGCGGCGGCAGCTTCAGCTCGTGCACGATTGCCGCCGGCAGCGTGTCGACGATCTCGACGTCGCGCAGCGCGCGCTCGATGCGCCCGCGCAGCCACGCCTGCGGCACCCCGGCGGTGGTCGGGTAGA
>JBAIYN010000377.1:0-1588 GCA_037915775.1 Burkholderiales bacterium
TGCTGAAGGACATGGAGCCGGAGGATCTGCTGGCGCGCGTGCGCGAGGCCCTGTCGGGCGCCACGGTGATCGGCGAAGCCCTGGCATCACGGCTGGCATCGGCGCTGCGGCAGGAGGCGCGCGATTCGACGCGCACCGCCGCGCGCGAGCTCAAGGATCTGACCGACCGTGAACGGGCGGTGCTGCGCTGCATTGCCGAGGGCCAGAGCAACAAGCTGATCGCGCGCAACCTGTCGATCACCGAGGGCACGGTGAAGGTGCACGTGAAGCACCTGCTGAAGAAACTCAATTTCCGCTCGCGCGTCGAAGCTGCTGTATGGGCGACCGAGATCGGACTCAAACAGTGACGGTCCCGAGCTTTTAGCACTCATCGCGGGCGAGTGCTGCATTGCATTTTTGGCATTCTTTTCGCACGATCCTGGCAGGAAGCTTGCTTGTCATCATGATGACGGTCGCGCGTCGCGCGGCCAGGACCGCAGCAGCGAATCGAGCGAGGAGTATCCAATGAGCGTGCCAGCAACGGTTCCCGCGCCGGTGAAGCCGGCGATCTCGATTGCCGGGTTCAAGGATGTCTACCGCGTTCCTCGTGTCGAGGAGGCTCTGGCCGAGCTGCAGGAACTCGGCAGCAGCGCCAACGAGGCGCTGCGCGCCACCTACGTCCGGATGATCAGGTCGGGCGGCCAGCGCTTCACGGTGAAGCCCTCCGCGCTGCCCGATATCGATGCGCTGATCGAGGAATTGCCCAACTTCGAGGAGCCGCTGGAGGACCTGCGCCGGCAGCTGGCACTGTGCCTTTCGAGCGACGATCCGCTCGACCTCGAACCGATCCTGCTGCTCGGCGATCCCGGCATCGGCAAGACGCACTTCGCGCGCCGGCTCGCCCGGCTGCTCGGCACCGGGTACAACTTCATCGGCATGAGCTCGCTGACGGCAGGGTGGATCCTGTCCGGCGCGTCGGCGCAGTGGAAGAACGCCAAGCCCGGCAAGGTCTTCGATGCGCTCGTCAACGGCGACTATGCGAATCCGGTGATCGTCGTCGACGAGATCGACAAGGCCGGAGGCGACCAGCAATACGACCCGCTCGGCAGCCTGTACACGCTGCTGGAAAACGACACTGCGCGCGAGTTCATCGATGAATTCGCCGAGGTGCCGATCGACGCATCGGACGTGGTGTGGATCGCCACCGCCAACCACGTGCACGCGATTCCGGAGCCGATCCTGAATCGCGTCAACGTGTATGAAATCGAGGCACCCGACGACGAGGGCGCCCGGCGTATCGCGGCCGGCATCTACAGGGAGCTGCGCGACGAGCACTCCTGGGGCAAGCAGTTCCCGGACACGCTCTGCGGCGACGCGCTCGACCGCCTGTCAAAGCTGAAGCCACGCGAAATGCGCCGCGTGATGCTCGCCGCGTTCGGCACCGCCAAGCTGGCCGGCCGGCACGAGATCATCGCTGCCGATATCACGGACGAACGGATTGCCAGGAAGCCGCGGATCGGTTTCTGACGGTCCGGGCCGCTTAGAACCTATCCGTGAATAATTCGTGCGATGCGTTGTCGCCAGAAAGCCCGGATGCAAGGCGCCCGGC
>JBAIYN010000158.1:0-1547 GCA_037915775.1 Burkholderiales bacterium
TCGCGGCGCGAATCGCCACGAGCTTCTGAGCAAGAGGTGAACGGAATGAGCGATCCGGTAACGGTAATCCGCGAAGACAGAGTTCACGAACTCGATTGGCGCGAGCACATGCCGCTAATGGCACTGCTATGGCACAGCCGCAGGCGGCTCTTGAGAATCGCTGCCACTGGATTGGCCCTTTCGACTCTCTTCGCGTTTCTCATACCCAAGCAGTACGAGTCAACGGTCGAACTCATGCCACCCGACCCGCAGACTTCATCGTCTACTCTGGCGCTGCTGATGGGCGGTATCGCGAACCCCGCTCTCACAGGAATTACAGGTTCACTGTTTAACCCCCGCACACCGGGATCGGTCTTTGTCGGGATCCTGCAAAGCCGGACTGTAGCCGATGACATCATTAATCGGTTCGATCTTCGCAAAGCCTACGGGTACAAACGCTACACCGAGACGCGCAAGAAACTCGCCCGGCGCACCGATATTTCCGAGGATAAAAAGACTGCGATCATAACCCTTACTGTTACTGATAATGATCCTGTACGCGCGCGTGATATCGCGCGGATGTATGTCGATGAACTCGACAAGCTGGTAGCACAGCTCAGTACGGGTTCCGCGCATCGTGAGCGGGCCTTCCTCGAGGAGCGGCTTCAGGCTATTCGCCGCGACCTTGACTCTTCAACCAAGGAGCTTGCGGAATTCTCGAGCAAGAACGGCGCAATCGATATACAAGCGCAAAGCAAGGCAATGCTCGAAGCTGGCGCCCGTGCCCAGGGAGAACTGATCGCTGCCCAAGCCGAGCTGCGCGGGTTGGAACAGATCTACGCTCCTGAGAGCGTCAAGATTCAGGCCGCGCGAGCCCGGATCGGGGAGCTCCAGCGGCAGATCCAGAAGATGAGCGGTACCGGCGAGGGAGGTTCCGGCGGCGTCTCGGACGACCTCTATCCACCGCTTCGCAAACTTCCCCTGCTGAGCGTTACCTACTATGACCTCTACCGTCGCGCGAAAATACAGGAAGCAGTTTTCGAGGCCCTGACCAAGCAGTACGAGATCGCAAAGGTACAGGAAGCGCGCGAGATACCCAGCGTAAAAGTCCTCGACATGCCCCAGGTGCCGGAAAAGAAAGCATTCCCTCCCCGTCTCCTGCTTATCCTGCTTGGCACACTGACATTCATCTCTGGCGCAATTGGCTGGATTGCGTTTCAACGCTGGTGGATCGACTCTGACGGCGTGGATCCCCGCCGTGCATTCGCCGGCGAGGTCTGGACCAGCACTCATAGGGCCCGCGTACTTCGCTGGAAGATTCGGAGATCCGACGGATGAACACCGACTCAACGCTGCCGAATCCCACTCTCAGCGTGGTGATCCTTACTGCAGGGGTAGACCTGGATATGGTCGTCCGCTGCATCGACGCGGTGCGAGCAGCCTGTGCCTCTGTCGGCAACCACGAGATCTTTCTCGTCGACAATGCCTCCCCGTGCTCGATTGGCAGACGCGTTGTTGCACGCTATCCCGAGTTGACTGTCCTGCGGTTCGATACACCAGCAGGGTTC
>JBAIYN010000304.1:0-6486 GCA_037915775.1 Burkholderiales bacterium
CGACGTGATCGCGTTGAAATCGAGGTACTTGCGGAACACGAAAGGCTGCACGACCGCTTCCAGCGCGGCGCGCTGCGCGGCGAATTCCTGTGCCGAGGAGAACACCGGCGCCGAGATCACGCGGCCCTTCAGCCAGGCGAAGCGCTCCCACTCGCGCCCCTCCCGGATCAGGTATTCCTCGAGCATCGACGCCGACACCGCGAGCGGGCCGGCGTCGCCGTTCGGCCGCAGCCGCATGTCAACGCGGAACACGAAGCCGTCGCCGGTCGGTTCGGCGATCAGCGCGATCAGCCGCCGTCCGACACGCTCGAAGAATTCCTGGTTCGTCAGATGCGACCGGACCTCGCGATAGGCGTCGCGCGCAACGGTCTCGCCCTCCTCGTCATAGACGAAGATCAGGTCGAGATCGGACGAAACGTTCAGTTCGCCGCCGCCGCCCTTGCCCATCGCGATCACGAGCAGGTCCTGGGCGACGCCGCCGGCATCGCACGGCACGCCATGGCGCGCGGCCAGTTCGCGCGCCGCGACCGGCAACGCGCGCTGAACCGCCAGTTCGGCGAGCGCGGTGACGGCGCCGACGACTTCGGCCAGCGGCGCCACGCCCGCGATGTCGCGCACCATCAGGCCGAGCAGCATCTGCCGCCGCAGCCGGCGCAGCGCAGCGCCCAGCGCTTCGGCCTCGGTCTCGCCCCGCGCCGCCGCCGGCGCGAGCGCAGCATCGAGCAGCGCCTCCATCCGCGTGCGCGACCACGGCTCGGCGCCCAGTTGCACGAGCCGGGCCTGCATGTCCTCGGCAGTCGCCGCGTGGCCCAGTTCGAAATGCAGGGCACGCTGCGCGAAACGCGACAACGCCAGTGCACGCGCGGCGCCCGCCTCGATGGCGGCGCTCGGCGATGAAACAGACGGCAACAACTGCGTGCCGCCGGTCAATGCGGTGTCGTGAGGCGCTGTGATAGGCTGGCTCGGCGAGTTCATCGGCGACTGGCGACGCTCGGATTCCTGCAGCATATCGGCGCGGCAAGACACCGGTCGTCGCACCCCGATTCTATGAGCGGCGTGGAACCTTCGCCGCCGATGCGGACTCGAACTGTCCTTGCCGTCCACCGTGCCCCCTGACGACCGTTCCGACGACCGCGCGACCAGCCAGTCGCCGGTCGCGAAGCTGCACGCGCTCGAACACCGGGTCGAGGATGCGGTCGAGGAAGTCCTGCACGTTGCCGAGCGTTCGCTCGCACGCCGCTTCGGCGACGGCTGCGTACATGGCATCCGCGTTGCGCTGCGCACGCTGTGGATCTCACTGATCGTCGCCTACTTCGCCTTCGGCGCGCTGTGGCTGGCGACCCGCTACTACCTGATGCCTCATATCGACGAGTACCGGCCGCTGCTCGAACGCGAAGTGAGCCGCGCACTCGACACGCGCGTCACCATCGCTCGCATCGACAGCGGCTGGCGCGGCTTCAATCCGCAGCTGCGTCTGGTCAACGTGCAGATCTTCGACCGCGGCGGAAATCCCGTGCTGGCGCTGCCGCAGCTCGAGGCCACGCTGTCCTGGAGGTCGCTGCCCGCGCTGCAGGTGCAGTTCAGCGACCTGTGGATCCGCACGCCCGAACTCGATGTGCAGCGCCAGGCCGACGGCAGCTTCGTCGTCGCCGGATTCGTGATCGATCCGCGCAGCGGGCGCGCCGACAGCCGCGCCGCCGAGTGGGTGCTGTCACAGGCGCATATCGGCATCCGCGATGCGCGCGTGCGCTACCGGGATGCAGCGATCGGCAGCGAGGCGGTCGAACTCCAGGACGTCGACTTCGATTTCCGGCGTGGACTCGTCAGCGACCGCTTCGCACTGCGGGTGCGGCCGCCGGCGTCGCTCAGCGCGCCGATCGATCTGCGCGGCGAGTATCGCCGGCCCTGGTTCGGCCCAGCGGCGGACGTCTCGCAATGGAGCGGACGCGTGTTCGCGCAGACGGACTATGCCGATGTCGCGCGCGTGGCACAGCTTGCGCATGCGCTGCCGGCGACGATGTCGATCGACCGCGCCCAGGGTGCAGTGCGTGCGTGGCTCGAGTTCGATCGCGGCCGGATCGAGCGATCCGTCGCCGATCTCGCGCTGGTCGACGTGTCCGCGCGCCTGGGCGCCGGCCTCGAACCCCTGCAGGTGGATCAACTGCAAGGCCGTCTCGAGCAGCGCGAGTGGGGCACGCTCTGGGGAGAAGGTGGACAGGAATTCTCCGTTCGCCAGCTGGCGCTCACCGGTTCCGGGCTCGCACTGCCGCCGACGGACGCGCGCGTGCGCATCACGCGAGCGGCCGACGGAAAACCGGTGCGGGGGCTGATCGAAGCCAGCGGGCTGTCGCTGACGACGGTCAGCGCGCTCGCCGCGCACTTGCCACTGCCCGCGCCCTGGCACAAGACTGCCCAACGCTTCGGTGTGCGCGGCGACCTTGCCAACCTGCGCTACACATGGGAAGGCGAAGCCGACGCGCCGAAGCAGTACGCACTGCAGACCGACTTCGCGGGCCTTTCGATGAACGGCGAGCCGGCCGATCCGCCGCTGTCGCCGCGCGGAAGACCCCGGCCCGGCCGGCCCGGATTCCAGAACTTCGCAGGCACGCTTCAGCTCGATCCGAACGGCGGCAATGCGCAGGTGCGCGCGCGCGATGCGCTGCTGGACTTTCCCGGCGTGTTCGAGGCAACCGTGCCGCTGACCACGCTGAAGGGCAACGCGCGCTGGTCGACACGCGACGGCTTCGAACTGAAGCTGGACTCCGTCGTCGCGGCAAACAGCGATTTCGAGATCGGCGGCCAGGCGACCTACCGCAGCGGCGGCAAGGGCATCGGCATCATCGACGCGAGCGGGCAGATCGTCCGCGCCGAGGCGAGCCAGGTCCACAAGATGATTCCGCTCGTGGTTTCGCCCGCCGTGCGCACGTGGCTGGGTACGGCGCTCGTGGCCGGCACCGCGCGCGACGGCAGCTTCAAGCTGAAGGGCGATCTGGCGGATTTTCCGTTCGCGCAGCCTGCCAGCGGCGAATTCCGCGTCGCGGCGAAGATCGAAGGCGGAACACTCGATTACCTGCCGCAGCGCGCATCGGACAGCGGCGCCGCACCGGAAACCTGGCCGCCGATCACGAACATCGACGGCGACTTTCTGTTCGAGCGCCACAAGATCGAGATCACGGCGCGTCGCGCCCAGGTCTTCGGGGTCCAGCTCGGCCCGGTGCGCGCCACGCTTCCCGACCTGGGCGCTGCGGACGTCAGGCTGATGATCGACGGCAAGGGCAGCGGTCCGCTCGGCGATCTGCTCCGCTTCGTCACTTCGAGTCCGGTCGGTGGCTGGCTGGGCGGATTCCTCGCGCATGCCGAGGGCAGCGGCACCAGCGGACTCGATCTGCAACTGGACATTCCGCTGAAGCACGCGCAGGACACCCGAGTGCGCGGCGCAATCGCGCTCGCGAACGACGACCTCGTACTGCAGGACGACCTGCCGCCGTTCACGCGCGTGAGCGGCAAGGTCGAGTTCAGCGAGAAATCGGTGCGCATCGCCGGCCTCGGCGGCACATTCGCCGGCGGCCCGTTCCGCGTCGACACCAGCACGCGCGCCGACGGCGCGCTCGAGATCGCGGCGACCGGGACCGCGTCGGCGCAGGCGGCACAGCGCCTGGTCGAGGGCGCCGCGTTGCAGCGGCTGCTCGGTCGCGCCCAAGGATCGGCGCGTTACAGCGCCGGCATCGTGGTGCGGAACCGGCGCGCGGATATCCGCGTGACGTCCGATCTGGTCGGGATCGGCCTCGATCTGCCGGACCCGCTGCGCAAGTCCGCCGCGGATGCGATGCCATTGCGGGTCGAGATCGTGCCGCGCGACGCAGGCGACAGGACGACGGACGCCGACACGATCCGAGTCGCCGCCGGATCGCGCCTCGCACTGGCGCTGGATCGCAGCCGGAACGGCAATGGCGTGATGCACATCGAGCGCGGCGCGCTGGCGATCGGCGACGGCAATGTCGACGCGCTGCCGCTGCCGGAGAGCGGAATTCGGGCGACGGTGACCGCGCAGCGGCTCGATCTGGACCGCTGGCTGCCGCTGCTGGACGGCGCGACCGCCGACGGCGAAGGCGCCGTGGCGCTCGACTCCGTGTCCGCCAACGTGCGCGAACTGGTGATCGGCGGCAAGTCGTTTGCGAACGTGGTGCTCGGCGCGACGCGCATGGCCGATGGCCAGTGGCTCGCCAACGTGAACTCGGATCATGCAAGCGGCGCGCTCACCTGGCAGCCGCGGCAGGCCGGCAAGCAGGGGCGCGTGAGCGCACGGCTGACGCGCCTGACGATCCCCGAGCAGAGCCGCGCGCAGTTGACCGAATTCCTCGACGCGCCGCCGACCGACCTGCCGGCGGTCGATCTGGTCGCCAGCGAGTTCGAGTTGGTCGGCCACAAGCTCGGTCGGCTCGAGTTGCAGGCACAGAACGTAGGCAACGGCCCCAATGCAGTGTGGCAGGTGCAGAAGCTGGAGTTCACCAACCCCGACGGGCACATGACGGCAAGCGGGCAGTGGCAGCGTGCGACCGAGGGCAGGCAGCGGCGCATGGCGCTGAACCTCGTGCTCGATTTTTCCGACGCGGGCAACCTGCTCGCCCGCTTCGGCATGCCGGGCGCGATGCGCGGCGGCGAGGGCAAGATCGAAGGAGACATCGCGTGGCGCGGCTCGCCGCTTTCGATCGACTACCCGAGCCTGTCGGGCAATCTGAAACTGTCGACGGCGAAGGGTCAGTTCCTCAAGGCCGATGCGGGCGTGGCGCGCCTGCTCGGCGTGCTGTCGCTGCAGTCGCTGCCGCGCCGGATCGCGCTCGATTTCCGCGACGTGTTTTCCGAAGGTTTCGCGTTCGACTCGATCACCGCCAGCGCCGACGTCAGCGCGGGCGTCTTGTCGACGCGCGATTTCAAGATGCGCGGCCCGAACGCGACCGTGCTGATCGAGGGTTCGGCGGACCTGCGCCAGGAGACCCAGAATCTGCACGTGCTGGTGCTCCCCGAGGTGAACGCCGGGTCCGCCTCGCTCGCGTATGCTCTGCTGGCGAATCCGGCCATCGGCCTGGGTACGTTCCTGGCGCAGTGGGTTCTGCGCGACCCGTTGTCGAAAGCGTTCTCGCACGAGTTCGACGTCACCGGAAGCTGGAGCGATCCACAGGTCAAGCGCCGCGAGCGCAGCCCCGAGGTTGCCGGAAGTGCAGCGAAATAGACGATGCCCAACGATCGCTCATCGCAACAGACCGTCCGCGTCGCCGCCGTGCAGATGGTGTCGAAACCATCGGTCGAGGCGAATCTGCGCGACGCCGAGAGGCTGATCGCCGAAGCAGCGCGCGCCGGCGCGCAACTGGTGGCGCTGCCCGAATATTTCTGCCTGATGGGGCGCGAGACCGACAAGGTCGCGGTGCGCGAACCCGAGGGGCGCGGGCCGATCCAGGATTTCCTTGCCGCGACGGCCGCCCGGCACGGCATCTGGCTGGTCGGCGGCACGGTCCCGCTGGAGTCTGCAGACGCGCATCGGGTGATGAACTCGGTGCTCGTGTTCGATCCGCGCGGCGTGCGCGTCGCGCGCTACGACAAGATCCACCTGTTCGCGTTCGCCAAGGGCGACGAGTCGTACGACGAGGCGCGCACCATTGCACCCGGCCGCAGCGTGCGCACGTTCACGATCGCGCCGTCGGGCGGACCGACGATCAAGGTCGGACTTTCGGTGTGCTACGACCTGCGCTTCCCGGAACTCTATCGTGCGCTCGGCCAGCCCGACCTCATTCTGGTGCCGTCCGCGTTCACCGCGACCACCGGGCGCGCCCACTGGGAAACGCTGTTGCGTGCGCGCGCGATCGAGAACCTGTGTTATGTGCTCGCGCCGGCGCAGGGCGGCAAGCACGAAAACGGCCGCGCCACGTTCGGTCACAGCATGCTGGTCGATCCGTGGGGCGTGATCGTCGCCAGCCGCGACGAGGGCGCGGGCGTCGTGGCCGGTGACATTGACCTGGCGCGCATCGCCGACCTGCGCGCCAGCCTGCCGGCGCTCGCGCATCGGGTGCTTTGAACCGTTGCTCGTTGTCCGTTGTCCGTGATCCACAATTCGACTGAATCCTGATTCCCGATGAAACCGTCAGATCCCGCCCTCGAACGCCTCGCGATCGCGCGCCACCTGCTGCTCGAGCCCTACGATCTCGACGAAAACAAGCTGCAGCGCGCGCTGGCGATCGTGTTCGAGCACGACGCCGATTTCGCCGATCTGTATTTCCAGTACACGCGCAACGAGTCGTTCGCGCTCGAGGAAGGCATCGTCAAGAGCGGCAGCTTCGACATCCAGCAGGGCGTCGGTGTCCGCGCCGTGGTCGGCGACAAGACTGCGTTCGCCTATTCGGACGACATCTCCGAATCGGCGCTGATCGAAGCCGCGCGCACCGTGCGGTCGATCGCGCGCACCGGCGGCGGCGCAGCGAAGATCGCGGCGGG
>JBAIYN010000131.1:0-9894 GCA_037915775.1 Burkholderiales bacterium
GCGTTTGCGGGAAACCGGGGGCAAGGCCGCGCTAAGGCTGAACCAGGACAGCGTAGCGCACCGATCGCGCTCGCCGATCGAAGTGCTGCTGCTTGTCGCGGTGTTCGGGGCGGATGACCACTCGATCACGGCGAACCGTCTTTCGCCGCGGCCGTCGCGGATTCCACAGATCGCAAGTCAAGCGCTCATGCCGGCCAGTCAAAGCGATGCTCGGAAATCTGCCCCGCTGATCGCGATATCAATTCGGTTCAGTTGTTGACCGCACCGTTCGCGATCCATGCTCTGATCTGATCGATCGTCGCCTGGTCGAGGTACGGGCCGCCGTACGGCATGCGAACGCCGGAGATGCCAACCGTCCCCTGGAGTTTCCGGATCAGGTAGCTGTTGTCCGGGTCTCCCGGCTTGACCCGCATCAGGGCCGGCTGTTCCAGGCTGGGCACGTTGACGATGCTTGCATAGGCGTTGCCGGCGGTCAGGTCCTGTGCCCCAGGCAATCCGCCCGGCGACCCATCGTGACAGCCCGAGCAGCGCGGCGTGAACACGTTGGCCTGGATCTGCGAGAACGTCCAGGTCGCCGGCGGGATCAGGGTCGCCGTGGCGAGCACGAAGGTGTACGTGCTGAGGTCGGTGAGTTGCAGCGTGACGCTGTAGGCCGCGCTACCCACCGCGACCGAAGGAATCGTCACGATCCCGGTGCCGGCGTCGAACGTGATGTCGGCCGGGCCCGGCGGATCCTGCGCCGTCGCTGACGCCAGCCTGAAGGTGTAGTTGGCAGGATCGATCAGGTTCAGCAGCACGCTGGTGTACGTGGCGGTGCCCACCTTGACGGCGGGCAGCGTAAGAAGGCCGGTTCCGCTGTCGAACGTCGCCTGCTGCGCCCAGACGGCGCCCGAGACGAGGACGAGCAGGTTTGCGAGCCAGATTCGAATCGCCGTACCCAGCCGGGCCCTCGGCCCCGATCGACGACCGTTCTCCGCCGAGCGTCGCCTGAGAAGCCGAGCGTCATCAGGCGAGTTGGCCGTCGGGTGCTCATCGACGGTGGCTGCGAGGGTCGCCGTCCGTACTTCAAATCCCGAACACATGTAGGTCTGGTCCTTCATCGCTGAACTCCTTTGGGTCAGAAGCGGCGGGTCTCGACAAATGGGGTGAGGCTCGGTGAGTGTCGGCCCGAACGACCCCGGTTCATCGGCGGACGCAAATGCGCGTCACATTGAACTGGCTGAACGCCGCTACCGTCAAGCGGCACTTACCGCGTAAGGACACGTCGACCGCATTTACCGGTCCAGTTCAAAGGTTCTGGCTGTGGTCGGTCCGACGAACCGATGGAGGTTGGACGGACTTAATGAAAACGGGCGCGGCCACCATCTGCGCGCGTGTCACCGAGGAGGTCAACATGAAATCTGTAACTCGTCCTGCTGCAATTTCCGTACTGGCACTGGTTGTTTCAGGGGGCGCGTGGGCTGCAGGCGCCTCGTTTCATGGACGATCGATGGGCATGACGATGCACCCGCCGGCCACGTTCGGCGCCAGCGCGCTTCCTTCCCATGCACAGATGATGGGACGAAAGACCGCGCAAGGCGTCTCTCAGACGGGGCAACCGAATCAAACCTGCGGCAGCGCCTCCGCGCCCCTCACTCCGGGCAACGCGGCCAGCGCTCCGGGGTCGGCGTTCAACCCTGACGGAAAGGCGGGAACGGTCTATGCGGGCCAACAACCACAGAACTCGGTCAATCCGCTCAGCGTCTCGCAGTATGACGTCGCCTGCGCACGTCAGCCCTGAGTTTCAATATCGAGACCACGCCAGCGGCTGAACATGGGTGACGCGCCGTGCGGTTCAGGCGCGTCACCGTCTAAAGCTCCTGATCGATCACTGCCTCAGGAATCGCAGACCAATCGTTCAACTCGGCCCGTTCGTCGCGCTCTCAATCGCCTCGGCAGCCGGCGACTCAGAATTCGCCGGTTGCTCGCGTTCGCCGCGGGCGGAATACGTGCCCCATCGAGCGAAGCCCGCCCCTTTCGCAGACACGAAACGGGGTTCTGTCGCCAGCTTCAGAACCTGGTGCCGAAGAACAGCTCCGCTGTCGTACGCCCGCTGTTCGTCACCGCCACGATGACTTGATTCTTTCTGGCGTCATAGTTCGCAATCCCGGTGAAGGTCTGGCCGGCGAATGGACAGTTCATCCCCTCGGTGTAGGAAAGGTCGAAGACGTTCTCGCCCGCGTGTGGCGTCAGCTGTCCGAGGCGGGTGCATCCGATCCCGTCGGTGCTGGAGACGCCGCCCGACGCGGAAATGGTCACCGTCAGGATTTCGCCCTGCGGCGGCGCCGCGATGACCGCCTGACCGGAATACGTGCCAGCGATGACCGCAACGGGCGTCGGCTGGAAGAAGGTGGGGTCGTACGCCGCGGTCAGACTCAACGGGAACACGTTGCCGGCATGGGTGACCGACGCGTTCAGCGACTGCCCCATCACGTAATTGGCCGACACGGTTCCCGCCAGCACCCCCAGGCCCTCGACATTGAAGTCCAGCGCGTTGGAAGCCGAGTACGTGCCATTGACCGAAGTTCCGTTGCCGAAGACGACACCGCCAAGGCTCTGTGTGTTACCCGCCGGCGTGTACAGCAGGTACAGGGCACCGGTATCGAGAATCGCACCGAATGCCTTCCGGCCATCCTGTGTGGTGCCACTAAACCCCCCTACCGCAGAGCTGAACATGGGAGCTCCGAAAAGACTGAACGTGTAGTTCCCCTGGTTCTGCAGGGTGACGTTCAAGTAGCTCGCGCTGCCCAGCTGCACGACCGGCAATGTCAGCACACCCGTGGCGACGTTATACGTGTTGGTTGCCGGTCCTGATCCGGCCAGCGCGTTCTGCAATCTGAATGTGTAGTTGCCGATGTTCAGCAGGGTGACGTTCGCGTACGTCGTGGCACCGACCTGCACCGCCGGTAACGTCAGGATGCTTGTGCCCGTGTCGTAAATGGCAACCTGCGCCGCTGTCCAGAGCGGGATGACGGCCAGCCCAGCGGCGAACGATTCTGGAATCAGTTTCATGGATGCCCTCCTGTCTTGCCGTCGCGATACGTAGAACAGGGCTCGCCAGCACTAAGGACGACCAAGGAGAAGGTCTTTGCCGGCAGCCTCCCTCGGTATCAGTTGAACGACACCTGGCTGAAGATGTGCCGGCCGTTGCGATCCACGTACTGGATCGCAATCGCGTCGTAGGTCTTGGCGCTCATCTGCGGCAGCGCCGGCATGATCTGGAAATTGCCGAACGACGTCGCCAGACTCAGCGGATACACGAAAGGCTGTAATCGATAGCCAGGAAAATCCACGCCCGGGGCGTTCTGGCTGCTCGGCCCCAGGAACAGTTCCCAGCCGTCCGACACCCGGAAGATCGCTCCATCAGAGAACGCGGGCAACGCATTCCACGCGAGGTTGATCGCTCCGGGCGAGGCACTGACGACCTTCGCCTGAACCTGGGTCGGCGTAAGCGGGGCAAACGAAATGCGCGGGAATTTGTCCGAACCAGTTCCGCCGCCGGCCATCTCCACGAACGTGTAAGGCAGGTTCCGCAGGACCGCCATGTAACTCGCGATCGGTGTCTTTCCTGCCTGTCCGTTGATCGTCTTCCATCCGTCGTCGTTGTAGACGTCGAACCGATAGGCCGCGCCAGCTACCCAGCCCTGCCCCTGGAAGACGGCGTCGTTGTTGGCGTTGGGCGTCGACGTGGTCCGCCCCCAGTTGCTGCCGCCGGCGCCCTGGCCGGCACAGTCGGCGATGCTTGCCACCGGCACTCCGGCAGCACTGCTGAGACAACGACCGAAGGGATCGTCATCCAGCCAGTTCAGGTAGTTGTTGTTCTTGCCAACCAGTTCCGGTGCGCTGCGCAGCAGCCGCGGCGAGATCAGCTTGAGCGAAAAGGGCACCGTGACTCCATTGACCGTCGCGGTCGGCCCGGGCCCGCTGACGATCACGTAGGTGGCGTTGCCGAGCGGGTCGGTGACGTAGAACTGTATGTCCTTGCGATAGGTGACCAGCGGCGAGATCGGCGCACCCGTCGAAATCGAGTAGGCCTCGTCGCGCTCGTTTCTCGCCCGGACGACCGTCTGTACCAGCTGCCGGTTGCCGTAGTTGCGCCAGCTGGCCGAATTCGTCGGATTCCCACATCCGACCGAGCCGGCGGAACTGCCGGTGATCAGCGTGAACTGATCTGCGTACGAAACCGATCCGTCCATGTACTGTGTGTCGAACTGGACATCGACTTCTTCCCGCGCGCTGCTGTCCGGATTCGTCTTGTCACGCAGCGCGAGCACCTGGATGTTGACGCGCTTTTCGCCGACGCGAAATGCGTACTGGGCAAGCGAAGACTGCAGGTTGGCGTCCCAGTTGCCGACGAGATAATCCTTGGTAGCGCCATCGGCCAGGTAGCAGCTGTCTGCGTACGTGTAGCGCATCGTCCCGGTATTCGGAACGGCATTGGCCCACAGCGCGTCGATCGAGCCAAGCAGACCGGTGACACCCGCGAGCGTGGCCGCAGGCAGCGCGGCGGCGGACTGAAGCGCGAACTGCCAACCACCCTCGTTATGCAACGCGACGTTCACATACGTCGTGCCGCCCACGTTGACGGCCGGTATGTTGACCATCCCGGTAGCGCCGTCGTAGGCAATGCGCGCCAGGCCGGGCGGAAGCTGCTGCGTGGCTCCAAGCAATTGGAACCTGAAATTGCCGACGTTCTGCAGCGTCACACCGGTATAGACAGCGTTGCCGACCTGCACGGCAGGAAGTGTGAGGATGCCGGTCGCTCCATCGTAGGTAGCGACTCCCTCGGCGCAGACACTCGAAGAGGCGAAGACCAGGCCTGTGACGATCCACGTTGCGGAGATTCTCATCGATAGCCTCCCCAAGTGATCAACGCCACGCAAGTCGATGCGCTTTCACTTTTATGGAAATTGGTGGTACGCCCTTGCTCGCCGCTTTGGAATGACCCGTTCGCGGGAGCATTGGTTGGAGACTCGGTTGGGAAGACGACCTCGGTGCATCGCAGCACGCTGGTCGTTGGGGTTGCCGCAAAGAAATTCGTGAACTAGTGCGCGGCGAGACGGCTCGGGACTGTGTAAACGCCTGCCTGCAACGGCGCGGTGGCGACAGATACATGCCTGAGCAAGCGCGATAAGCCGCCGCGGCCTCTTTCAGCTTTGCCCAGATCCGAAGACTGAGTCGACTTCGCGCAATACGGGATTCGTCGCAATTGGTACTCGGCTGCAAAGCGAGAACTCATCTGACACAGGTTGCTGCGCCCGAAATCTGAGAGCGCATCCGTATCACCAGCAAATCGTTTAGCGCGTTCGTTCGCCCAGGTGATAGATCCGCCTGGCGTTTGCGTTGGCCACGAGAGGCGCGATATCCGGCGGCAGGGCATTGACGAATTGCCGGACCCGCTGCAGCCGGTCGGCTCCTTCGTCGTAGAACTGATCGCTGCCGATCACGAAGCGATCCGGAAAGGCGCGGAGCAGCGCGACCCATTCGGGTCGGAGCGAGCCGTCGCGCGCCAACGGCGACGTCCGCTGCGGGCCGCGGGCGTCGAGCTTGATGCTCATGTACAGATTCGGATGCCGTTGCAGCAGCGAGCGCATCAGTTCAGTGGTGCGCTCGCCTGTCAGGTCCCATCCGGCATGTGCCCAGACGATGTTCGCCTTCGCGTTGTGTTCGAGCAGCCGCTCGAGCGCGGCGATGTTCTCCCGCAGCTGCGATGGATTCGGGCCCCGCCGCATCCGTTCAGGCATCGGCATGTCGCGTGGCACGGCTTCCATGTGCAGGTCGATCGGCATCCCCGTCCGCGCTGCGACGTCTGCGAGCGCAAGGAGGTAGGGGTGATCGGGCGCGGCGGACTCATAGGGATGCTTGCCTCGACCGGAAGAGAAGTGCTCTGCGGCAAACTCGCCGAACCCCACCGCTCCCTCTTCGACGATACCGGCCGCCTCGCGCTCGAACCGCTCGATGCCTGCTCGGGACACATCTTTGGCATCTTCGGCCTGGATCATGGGATTCAACGATTCGCCGCCCGCGTCGAAAGCCAATCGCCCCGGATTCGAACGCGCGATCGAAGCGAGTTCGCGCGCACCGTAGTGGCCCCGACTCGATGCCGGGATGGGAGGGGGAAGCAGGATCGTCATCTCGACGTTCTGATCCTCCATGGCGCGCAGCGCCTGGGAGGCCGCGAGATTCGGGTTCCCGCGTCCTTGGTACAAATGGGCATGCGTGTCGATTATCGGCACGCCGTTCGCCACCGGCGCTTCGCCGACTTCGGCCGCCTGCGCCCACGCAGCCGCCCACAAGACGATCAGCAAAGCCGGAAGTTTGTGTGCAGGCTGATAGGAGTTCGCGGATCGCATCTACCTCGAGTTCCTGGTGACGATGTGATCGCTCGTCGGCTCTCGGGGCCCGTCCGCAACGCCGATAACAAGGAGACCCGCCTTCACCCCAATCCCCGAACAAACGGGTGCCCGGATTGCGCACCGTGCATTCCGAGGTCGAAATCCTGGCGTGTCAACGACGGCGAGAACTCGACTCGATCTCGCTCTGGAATCGATGACTAGAACTTGACCGAAATGCCCACATCCACCGGGGACCCGTTCCTGTCCCTCTCGACAAGCCCACCTGTGACCGCGTCATACAACGCATCGATAACGCTGGACGGCTGACCGTTCTCCGCCCACATCGACCTGAACGCGCATACCGCGAACGGGCCGGCCGGTGTACTCACGGACTTGACGCCGGCAAAGGTCAACGCGCTGATCTTGGTCAACGTCGATATCGTCGAGCCGACCGTCTTGGTTTCCGTGTAGTAATAGAAAATCGAGCTACCCGCGTTCAGATTGTTCGCGAAGACGGTGGGCGGCGGAGAAAAAACCGTTTGAATTTGCGGTGCCGTCGGAGTCGCGGGTATGGATTCCCCGACCTTGACCCACACACCAAAGAAACTGGGCTGGTAGTAAACAATTCGTTGCCTTGTTCCCGTCGCATCAGCCTCGGTTTCTTGCACCGCCACTACGGGCAAGTTATTGAAGATCGTGGAGCCTTGGTTCATCCACGTCATCTGCTTTGTGCCGGTCTGGCCACTTGAATTCACGGTGCTGTACGTCGCTTGCCATGTCTGGCCTGCGGTCGTGGGAAACCCAGGCTTGCACCCAGCCGAGTTCGTGTTGCCAGCCAAGTTCAATGCACCGGCATTGTTGAGGTTGAAGATAATCTGGCCCTTCGAGTCGAGTCCTCCGTAGGTCCAGCCGAGCGAGTACCGCGTCGTGCTTGACCCATCGCTGACGATGTAGTTGGGAACAAGCCAAGCGCCTGCGTAATAGACGCCTCCGACGTTGCCGGGCGTGCCCGCGATTGCGCTGGTGACCGAGACGTTCCATGGGCGGTTCAGCACGATGTTCCCGCCGTACACGGACGACGTGTTCGCGATCCAGGCGCCGTTGAACGAGCCTGCACCGGTGGGGGAATCAAACGTCCCCCCAACGTCTCCGGTGTAGGGCTGTGCCCACGCGAAGGTGGAGGCCAGAAGACAAGCGCTGCCGACGAAGATCGTCTTCACAGATCCCATGGCGCCCTCCCCTCGGTGCAGCGACAGGATCGAAAAAAGATAGTCCGCCTAGCGTCGGTTGATACCTGAATACCAAGGAGATGTGACCGCTGGCGCGCCTCTTGCCCGCGCGCAGATTGTGGCTATCGATTTACCTACGGAATTTTGCCTACGCGTTTACACGGACGTCTTCGTTACTGAGCACCAATGCGACGATCGCCCATACCTGACACGGCTTCGTGAGACGAAGCTCAGGAACGACGAACGTCCGGGTCGTGGGCGTAAAGCAGTCCGAGGAATGCAAGGCTGCCGTTCGGCAGATCAATTCGTCAAACACCGCTGCCGAACGCCGAGCGACCGCCTTGGAAACATCGGTCGACGCGGATCCAAGCGTCAAATGCAATGACAGCTGCATTCATGCCCGGCCATTCCGAACGACGATTCAAGAGCGCATGAGTCGCTCTACTTGGCCGATCGGAGGCTCACGTAGTTCGCCACCATCGGTTCAGCGACCGATCTCCGACCTTGCCGTGATCGAACCGGGAAAGAAGTAGCAGCGATTGACCGCGTCTGGCGGTCGAATCACCACAAACGATTGGATCGCCGGGTTGCCTGGACTCTACGATCGTTTCGAGAATCCGTCATCGGTGCAGCACATCGCGGCTGACGGAGCGAAGGGTTGATGGTCGCTTCGGCAGCCTGGTGAGGCAGACCGGAACCGGGGTAGCTCAACATCCTGGTCCTGAAGTCGACCTCGCCCCGAGACCTCGTTGACATGCAGGTTTTCACCTGCATATACTTCGTCAAAGGCAGGTAAATGCCTGCCTATCAGAACGACAAATTCGTAGGGATGCGCCATTGAAGGAGATCGACAAGGTGTTCAAAGCGCTCGCCGACCCCAGCCGCAGGCAGTTGCTCGACCGCCTGCACGCGCGGAACGGCCAGACGCTCAGCCAGCTGTGCAAGGGGCTGGACATGGCGCGCCAGTCCGTCACCCAGCACCTCGCCCTTCTGGAGGAAGCCAACCTGATCTCCGTGCAGTGGCAGGGACGGGAAAAGCTGCATTACTTCAACCCCGTTCCGATCTACGAGATCTACGAGCGATGGATCCGGAAATTCGAACGGCAGCGCCTGCGCGCTTTGCAGGATCTCAAGACACGCCTCGAAAGGAAGTGATCATGCGGAATGACACCTTTGTGTACGTGACCTACATCGCAACGACACCGGAAAAGGTCTGGAAGGCCCTGATCGAGGGAGAGCTGACGCGGCAATACTGGAAGCACGAGAACGTGTCGGACTGGAAGGCCGGGTCGAAGTGGCGGCATGTCGGGACCGATGCCGCGCGCACCGTCAAGCTGGTCGGAGAGGTGCTGGAAAGCGTGCCCAACAAGCGCCTGGCGATGACCTGGGCCGAACCCTCCGATGCCGCGGACAAGACCAGGCACTCGCGCGTTGCGATCGACATCGAGCCGGTCGGCGAGATGGTGCGCCTGACGGTGACGCACGAAGATCTGAAGCCGGGATCAGAAATGCAGCGCAAGATCGCCCATGGCTGGCCGCGCGTGCTCTCGAGCCTGAAGACCTTTCTCGAGACCGGCCGTCCCCTCGACACCTGGGCGTAAGCCCGGATCCGCGCAGTCAGCGGGGTGCGGCGGCCGTGTCGACGTCGGCAGCCAGGGCCGCAACGAGATGAACATCCTGGAACTGGCGCCCTGCCGACGTGTCGCGTGGCAGTGCGTGGCGGGCGCGCCCGAGTGGACGGGCACGCGAATCACATTCGACCTGACCGAGACGAACGGAGAAACCGTGGTCATGTTCGCGCAGCGCGGCTGGCGGGAACAGGTCGAGTTCATGTACCACTGCAGCACGAAGTGGGCGACCTTTCTGCTGAGCCTGAAGGATCTGCTGGAGCGCGGCGCGGGCAGGCCGGCCCCCGCACGACGTCAAGATCCACGTCGGAGCCTGACCGGATCGCGGCGAGCGTTGCCGGACGGGTGCCTGCAGTTCGTTCGAGGTGATCCGACCGGCAGCTTGATCCGTCTTGTCATGGGCGCTAGCAGCCCATCGACGCGCGATCAAGGCGCGACGCGTTGCAGTCGTTCGATTGAAGGGGGAGCAGCCATTCGGACTGCTCCCCGATACGCACGCGCAGCGAATGCGCTGACGGCGGGCGCGCTCTCTTCTTCCGGACGCGGGACGGTCAGTGCGCCGCGGCGGGCGCGGGTGCCGCGGGCACCAATCCGTAGCGCTGCATCGTTGCGAGCAGTGCCGCGCGGTCCGGCGGCCCGCCCGCATTGATGATCGACCCCACT
>JBAIYN010000541.1:0-4996 GCA_037915775.1 Burkholderiales bacterium
GCGACGTTGGTGTTGTCGCCGAGCGCGTAGATGCGCTCGGCATTGCGAAGCTTCAGCGTGCGCGGATCGCAGTTCAGATACCCGGCGCCGTCGCCGAGCCCGGAGTCGTCGACGACCGCCGCGCCGAGGTTGGGCGGAATGATCGCCAGCAGGTCGTATTCGAGCGCGCGTCCGTCGAACGAGTGCAGCGTCTTCGCGGCGGCGTCGACCTTGCTGGCCGCGAAGTTCGGCACCACGCGGATGCCCTTGTCGTCGGCGACCTTCGACAGCACGCGATTGGCGTTCGGCTTGGTGAACGCGCCCGTGTACGGCGTCACCAGTGCAATGTCGATGCGCTCGCGCACGCCCTTCAGCCGGAAGTAGTAGTCGGCCAGGAACGCGAACTCCAGCGGCGCCACGGGGCACTTGATCGGCATCTCGCAGATGTCGATCACGAGCTTGCCTTCCTCCATCGCCGCGATCGCGGGCTGCATGCCGAGCGCGCCTTCGAGCGTGTAGAACGTGTGAACGCCGTCGGTGCCGATCACGTCCGCGAGCCCCTCGATTTCCTCCGCGGCGACGCGGCAGCCGAGCGCGGACACGAGGAAGTCGTACGGGAACTTGCCGCGGTCGGTCTCGATCACGTGCTTTTGATGCTCGATCAGGTTCACGTGCGCGGCGACGAACTTCACCTCGTTCGGCAGCGGCTGCGCGATGCGCTCGATCACGTCGCTCTCGGACTCGTATCCGTACAGCTTGAACGGCAGGAACAGCAGCCCCGGTTGATAGACATGGATCGACGCGCGGTCGATTACGGTGACCGTCCAGTTCCGAAGGTCGAGCCGGCGCGCCAGCATGTTGGCGGTCAGCGCGCCGGCGGTGCCGGCGCCGAGGATCACGATGTTCTTCATCTTTTCCTCTCCGCAGCTCTACGTAGCGGATGCTCGCAGAGCGCCGGGGCGACGGGTTGACCGCCGGCAATCACCGCCGCCGCGCGCCGCCCCCGCACGGACGATTTCCCGGCAACGCGGGTTTGGATAGCCTTCGCGAATGGTCTGGCAGTCGCTCGACACGGTTCCGCTGGATCTCGGGACCGGCATCACGCCGGCGCGCGCGTACGCGATCGCGCAGGCGTTGACCCGGCGCGTCGTGCCACTGGTGCGCCTGCTCGATGGACGCGCCGAGCCGCTCGCGACCGCGGCTCTGTTCGTCGTCGACGGGCGCGTGCTGTTGCTGACCTGCAAGCACGCGCTCGATCTGGGCGTGGCGGTCGGCGATCTGGGCATCCCGCTTGCCGCCAGCGCGACGTTCTTCTGGCTGCGGCGCGCGCAGCCGCGCGTGCTGGAACACCCGGCGCGCGATCTCGCCTGCATTGCGCTTTCGCCGCAGGGGGCGGCTCCGCTGCTGCAGCACTGGCGCGCCGCTCCGCTGCGCCTCGAGCTTCCGCAGGCTTCAGTGCGGACGCTCGCGGTGGCCGGCTATCCGTACGCGCAGATGCGCCGCCAGGCGCAGGTGATGTATGCGAAACCACTGGTGCTTTTCACGCGCCGCGAGGCGTTGGGCGCGGCCGGCGACCTGCGCTTGCACTATCGCCGCGTCGCTGCGCGCATCGACGGCATCGAGGTGCACACGCCGCCGCTCGACGGCGTGTCCGGCGCCACCTGCTGGGCGGTGACCGACGAGGATGGCCACTGCGCGTGCGTGCTGCAACCGGTCGCCGTGCAGTTCGCGTTCAAGCACGACGAATACGCGCGCGCCGAACCGGTGCAGGCTGCGGCGCCGCTGATTCAACGCCTGAACGATTGAGCCGTCAGTGCTGTGCCCAGTCAGTGCTGCGCCCAGCGCGAATGGCGCGGCAGCGATACCTGCAGGAACGCCATCTGGTCGGCGAGGATGCGCCGGTTGCTGAGGATGAAGCCTTCGTTGCGGCACACCCGGTATGGCACATACAGCAGCGGCATGTGCGCCTCTTCCGGTGTGCGGCTGCCCTTGCGCGTGTTGCACGAGCGACACGCGGTGACCACGTTGGTCCAGTCATGCTGGCCGCCGCGCGACACCGGCAGGATGTGTTCGACCGTCAGTTCGCTCTCGGGATGCAGTGCACCGCAGTAGCCGCAGATATTGCGGTCGCGCGCGAACAGCCGATGCTTGGTCAGGCCGACGTGCGCCTGCCCGAGCGGAATGCGATGCCGCCCGCGGATCATCACGATCGAACTGGTGACGAACTCCGACCGCTGACCGGAGCTCTCCTGCGTGCCGCCGCTCATGGAGAACAGGTTCTCACCGAGGTCGGTGATCACCTTGCCTGCCGCGCGATAGCGCGCCGTGCGCGCCAGCAGCGCCCAACGGACCGGCTGGCCCTGGGAGTCAACGATCAGGATACGAGGCCAAGACTCCGAGGCGAACATGTCGCAAGTTTGCCACGACAGTTCGCAATTTGCATGAGCCGACCGGCCTAACCGGCTGGCTGCAAAGGATTAGGCACCGCGTCGGAATCCCGTCGGGACTCCCGGGTGGGCCGGGTTCACGCGCGTCGCCAGCTTCGATCGAACGGGACCTGGGTGCCGCAGGTCAGCGTGACCACCGTGCGTGGCTCGGCTTCCTCGCGCACTACCTGCACCTGCCCGGTGGCGCCGGTCGACGCCTGCTGCACGCGGTCTCCCTCGCATAGTCCCAGCTCGGCGAGTTGCCGCAGCAGGCCGAGAATCTGACGCTCGTGGTCGATCCGGTCCAGCTTGCTCTGCATCGAGAGGCCGGGCGCGGGCGAGGGATTTTCGTGTCGCATGGCAAATCGGGAGGGCGCTGGGCTTCATGAACGCGCCCCGAGAAGCTGCGATGTTGCGAGCGAAAAAGGCCGGGCGCCATCCGGACTTGCCCGGCCCATGCACGGGCAGGGATCGGCGGTGCGCGTCAGAGCCGGCTGTCGTGGTCGTGCCCGCCGAGGAAGCGCGGATCAGGACCGTTCTCGACCCGCTGCACGATGCCGGACTTGTCGAAGTAGACGGACATTTCGGAATACCGGAAGCCGTCCTCGAGGTGGGGATACGACCAGGCCGTCAGCCCCGAAAGCGCGTAGGTCTCCTCGACTCGCGGCGGGCCGAATTCGCGCCGGATCACGGTCTTGTCGTCCTTGCCGACTCGGATCTGCGCGAAGTGTTGGGCCGAGATCGCCTCCTGCACGCGCAGCACGCGTCCCTGTGCATCGACATCGACCATCCAGGTCTGCTGCTGGAGCGCGCCAATCGGATAAGCGAGGCGATGTGCCTGCGGCGGCGCCGGCAGGGGGTAGACCTCGGCGGGTCGACCGAACCGCCGGATGACCTCTGCCTCGGGCGTTCCCGGGGCAAGCGAACTCGGCGTCGCGCAACCCGCCAGCGAAATCGCGCAGGCGAGCACCGCCAAGCCTCGCGCGGCCTGCGCACGCCACTCACCGGATTCGAACATCGGCATACCGTTGACCGTTAGACGCAACAGTGTGGAAGAGGTGCCCTCGAGGGGGCTGGTTCGCACGATTGCGGGACCGGCGACCCGACCCCGCTCCCCGCGCTGCGCACGGAGTCGGCCGCTTGTCCCGCGGCTCGGATCGCGGGGCAAGGACGTCGATTCTGGCTCGGCCGATCTGAAGCGGGTTGCCGGATGGCTGAGGAGTTTCAGCGCTCGGCCCTCTTGCGCGGATAATTCAGCCAGTGGACCTGCACGCCGGAATTGCGGGCGGCCGATTCAATGGCCGCCACCCGGGCCTGATCGATGTCCTGTCCGGCGGTTGCGGTCGAGTCGATGCTGGCGCAGCCCGCCAGCGCCAATGGCAGTGTCGAGAGCAAGAGCAACATTGGTCTCATCGTGTTCCCCTCGAGAAGACGCCTGCGTGCGCCGCCGAAGCGACCGGCCCAATCTACGCCGGGCGGCGGTCCGCGCAACCGGGTTGCGACAAATGCTGCAATCCCGGGAGCGTAATCCCGCCATGCGCGCTGGATTCGCGGCAACCCGATCCGGGCGCGAAGGATGACGCGCGCCGCCACGGCGCTGGTGCTGACGACCGCGATCCAGATCGGGGTCTCGCTGGCAGCGCTCACCATGCCGGCCATCGCCCCGGCGGTGGCGCGTGATCTGGCCGTTCCCACGTCGATGATCGGCAGCTACGTGTCGGCGCTCTACTTCGGCGCCGCGATCGCGGCGTTGGTCGGCGGCGGCCTGGTGATGCGGATGGGCGCGATCCGCCTGTCGCAGCTCGGACTGTTGCTGTGCGGACTCGGGCTCGCGCTCGGACTGGTCCCGTCGCTTCCGGTGGTTGCTATGGCGGCGGTTGTCGTCGGTATCGGTTACGGACCGATCACGCCGGCGTCGAGCCATGTGCTCGCGCGCACGGCGACGCCGCAGAACATGGCGCTGACGCTATCGATCAAGCAGACCGGCGTGCCCGCCGGCATGGCGCTGGCCGGAGTCGTGGTGCCGCCGCTGGCCGTTGCGTTCGGATGGCGGATCGCGGTGCTGACCGTCGCGCTCGCCTGTGGCGCGATCGCGCTGGCCGCGCAGTCGCTGCGCTCCGAACTGGACGCCGATCGCGATCGAAGCGCGCGCATGTCGGTGCGGCACATGCTGGCCGGGCTGCGCCTGGTCGCGGGCACGCCGCGATTGCGCACGGTGGCGGCGGTGTCGTTCGTCTACTCGGGAATGCAGATGTGCACCTCCGGCTTCATCGTCGCCTACCTGGTCGATGAAGTTGGCCTGTCGCTGGTGGCGGCCGGCGTCGCGCTGACGACCGCAAGCATCGCCGGCGTCGTGGCGCGTATCGCATGGGGTGCGCTGGCCGATCGCTGGCTGTCGCCGCACAACACGCTGGCGCTGATCGGCGCGCTGATCGCGGCCTTTTCCGGCGTGGTCGCGCTGTTTTCCGGTGCATGGCCGTTCGCGGCAATGCTGGCGGTGCTGGCCGGCCTGGGCGCCACGGCGATCGGCTGGAACGGTGTCTATCTGGCCGAGGTCGCGCGGGTGGCGCCGCCGGGCCAGGCCGGACTGG
>JBAIYN010000173.1:0-1502 GCA_037915775.1 Burkholderiales bacterium
CAGCCCGCGCTGCACCGCTTCGCAGATCGCGATGTCTTCGCATTGCACCTCGTCGCTGAAGCGCTGGTCCTCGCGCCGCTGCGCGGCGGACACGGACGCGGCATAGAAGTAGTCGAAATCGACCCGGCAGCGATCGGTGGCGAGCGCGATCACGCGATTGGTCTGCATCCGGCCCGGCAGCAGGTTCAGCATCGTGTTGGGATAGAGGAAGTAGTAAAGCGCCTCGCCGGACCCGTACGGGCGCGCATCGGCGAGCGGGCTCGACTGCAGCGAATGCCAGCGTGCGGTTTGCGTGACGTATTGCGTACCATCGAGCACGGTCGCAAGCCGCGGATGTACGCGCGGCACGTGATAGCCCTCGAGGTAGTTGTCGACGTACACCTTCCAGTTGCACGCGACCTCATAGCTGACGCGGCGGTCGAATGCGAGCTGCGCGAGCGGCAGCGGCAGCCGCGCGTCGATCCCGGCGACGACCTCGTCGAATGGCGGCGCATCATCCGCCAGCGCGGCGAACACCAGGCCCTGCCACTGCGCGACGTGCGCTTGCGGCAGCCGGACGGAAGACGGATCGAAGTCGCGCGCGCCAGCCATCCCCGGCGCGCCGCGCAGCGCCCCGTCGAGCGCATAGGTCCAGCCGTGGTAGCGACACACGAGCGACTTCGCCGCGCGGCCGTCACATTCCGCCAACGGCCCGGCGCGATGGCGGCAGACATTGTGCAGGGCGCGCAGTTCGCCGTCGTCGCCGCGTACGATCAGCAAGGGGGCGGCGCCGATCTGCGCCAGCGCGTGGTCACCGAGGTGCGGCACCTGCTCCGCATGCGCGACGATCTGCCAGCTGCGTTCGAACACCAAGCTGCGGTCGATCGCGTGGAACGCCGGCTCCGTGTAGCAGCGGGCCGGCAGCGCGCGCGCCGTCTCGAGCGCCTGCGGGGCGCGCCAGTCGGCGTCGGCATCGAGCATGAGTGCGGAGTCGTCAAGTTGCGCGAGAGCATTGTACGAAGCGCTGCGCGCCATAGACTTCCGGCAAAGGTCGTGCAGACCATGCTGAACCGTCGCCGTTTTCTGGCCGCTTCCGGTATTGCGCTGCTGGCCGCATCGGATGCGGGCGCGCAGGACGCATTCGCCGCTGCGCGCGAGCGAATGCTGCGCGAGATCGAAGGCGACGTGCGCGCCACGGCAGGCAGCACGCAGCGCGAGCGCCTCGCCGCCAACGTGCTCGCAGCGCTGCGCAAGGTACCGCGCGACCGGTTCGTGCCGCCGGAGCTCGCAGGTGCGGCGTACGAAAACCGCCCGCTGCCGATCGGCGAGGGGCAGACGATCTCGCAGCCGTTCATCGTCGCGCTGATGACGGACCTCGCACAGCCGAAGAAGACCGACCGCGTGCTCGAGGTCGGCACCGGTTCCGGCTACCAGGCTGCGGTGCTGGCCGAGTGCGTCGACCGCGTGTACACGATCGAGATCGTGCCGGCGCTCGGTCGCCGCGCAACGGCGCTGCTGCAGGA
>JBAIYN010000259.1:0-5931 GCA_037915775.1 Burkholderiales bacterium
CTGGCTATTACGAGTTCAACCGGTTCGACCAGAACGGCGTTGTCGGCAGGTTGCCCGGCTGCGACCGGGTGTTCGTCACTTGCGGGTTCTCCGGGCACGGGATGCAGCACTCGCCCGCGGTCGGACGCGGCATTGCCGAACTCGTTGCGACCGGAAAGTACGCAGCGATTGACCTGAGTGCACTCGGACCTGACCGCATCGCGCTAGACATTCCGTTTGTCGAGCGCAACGTGATTTGAGCCGCCGCAGAAGATCGGCGATCCAGAAGGAGTGGAAACCCGTTCGGTGTGCGCGATTTGTCGAATTTTCTTACGGTCGAGGCGTCGTCTGGGCGACAGACGGCTTACCCGAATCACGCGCCACCCAATAGAATTTTCGCCAGGAGGTTTCAATGGAACACAAATCAGCGCTGCGTCGCAAACTGCTGCGCGGCTCTCTGGCGGCACCGGTCGTTCTGACGGTTTCGTCGGCCTCCGCCGCGACTGCATCGTTTGCCCGTTGCTTGAACAACACGGACGCGAACACATCGAACACGGTGTTCTTCACGGGTTCGCAGGACAAGTGGTTCCGCGCGCAGGTGCCGGTGACTGGCCTCTGGTCGCAGGGCTCGGACCTGGGATATTTCTATAACGATCCCGTGAAGAACGCGTTCGTCAGCATCAACGCGCCGTATGGCGCGCTCAGCTTCAACGCTGCAACGATGCCGAGCTATGTGAAGGTCACGTCGCAAAGCTCGCGCTGGGCGCTGGTGTGGTTCGACAAGGCCACCACGACGCAATACACGAAGATTTCGATCCAGCAGCCGTTCGGATCCACGGCATCGTCGATGAGCTGCTACGGCTCGTTCAACAAAGCCTGACGGTTTCATCTACCCTACGACGGCCGCCGCACTCGCGCGCGGCCGTTTGTATTTCCGCGCATGCCTGACCGATACGCCGCCGTACCCGGAATACGCACGCTCGACTTCGGCGAAGAGTGGCTGATCCTGAATCCGCTCTCGTGGGACGCGCACCTTTTGAACGCGGCCGCGGCGATCGTGCTCGAACTCCTCGGCGCCGAGCCGCAGACCGAGGCGGATGTGGCCGACTACCTTCGCGACGTGCTGGTCGACGCCGAGCAGGCAGAAGCGCCCGCGCATGCGCGCCGTCTGATCGACGAACTCGTTCAACTGGGCCTCGTACGCCCGCTGCCCGCCGATGCCGGTTTCGATCGCTGAACTGGGCCTCGACGCGCTGCGCACCGGCCTCGCAGGCGACGGCCTGACGATCGATCTCGGCGCGGCGCGGGTGCGCATCCGCAGCGACGTGGCCGAGTTGCCCGCGCTGATCCAGCGCGTCTATGGTGCATTCACGCTCGAGCCGCCCGGCGGCGTCTGGGACGTCACGGCCACCCTGCGCCGCAAGCGCGGCTTGCGGCGCTATCTCCGGCCGCAACTCGAGATCCTGATCGACGGCGCCATCGACTTCGAACCGTTCCCGCTCGACACCCCGCTGCCGCTGCTCGAATGGGGCATGAACTATGCGCTCGCACAGCGCGCGTGCTGGTGCCTGCTGCTGCACGCAGGGGTGATCGAGCGCAACGGGCGCGCCGTCGTGCTGCCCGCGATGCCGGGCGCGGGCAAGAGCACGCTGACGGCGGCGCTGGCCGCGCGTGGATTCCGCCTGCTGTCCGACGAGTTCGGCGTGGTCGACTTCGACGACGCCTGGCTCACGCCGCTGCTGCGCCCGGTCGCGTTGAAGAACCAGTCGATCGACGTGATCCAGGCCTTCGCGCCCGGCACGCAGTTCGGGCCCCGATATCCGAAGACCCACAAAGGCACCGTCGCGCACATGGCGCCTTCCGCCGCGCACGTGGCGATGAAGCATGTACGCGCCGCCCCGGGCCTGATCATCTTTCCCCGCTACGCGGCGAGCGCCGGCGTCGATCTGCAGCCGGTGCCGCGTGCGCGCGCCTTTGCGCGTCTCGCGGTGAACTCGTTCAACTACGAGTTCGCCGGCCCGCGCGGCTTCGACGCGCTGGGCCGGCTCGTCGCCGGGAGCGATGCGTACGAGTTGGTCTACGGCGACCTCGACCGCGCGATTGCGCGGATCGCCGCGCTGACCGACGCGCTGCCGGCGCTGTCGGCGCCATCCTCATCCGTCCTGGCAACGGTCTGACCGCGATGCACCTCGATACGAGCCGCCTGCCCGCGCACGCACAGCGTCTGCTCGAAGCGCTGCGCGAGCCGGCGCGCTGTGCCGCCTTCGATGCAGCGACGTGGGATCGCGTGATCCGCAGCGCGCGTTCCGCCCGCCTGCTTGGCACCCTCTCCGCGCGCGTGCGTACCGCGCTGCCCCTCGATTCGCTCGATCCCGCGGTGCGCCGCCACCTCCTGGCGGGCCAGGTGGAAGCCGACTTCCGCGCGCAGAAGGTGCGCTACCTGCTGTCGGCCATCGAGCCGACGATCGCGGCGGCCGGCGTGCCGTGCGTGCTGCTCAAGGGATCGGCGTACCTCGCGCAAGGCCTCGCGCTCGCGGAAGGTCGAATGCCGGCCGACGTCGATGCGATGGTTCCGCGCGCGGCGCTCGACGACCTCGAGCGCACGCTGCTCGCGGCGGGCTGGCAGTACGACGAGGACCTCACGCCGTACGACCAGCGCTACTACCGCGACTGGTCGCACGAGCTGCCGCCGTTGAGACTGCCGGGCCAGGCGCTCGAATTCGACCTGCACCACACGATCCTGCCGCCGCTCGGGCGGCTGCGACCCGACACGCAGGCGCTTTTCGACGCCGCCTCGCCCGTTGCGGGCACGCCCTTCCGCGTCCTCGCGCCCGCCGACCAGGTGCTGCTCGCCGCCGCGCACCTGTTCCACGACTCCGATTGCACCAACCGGCTGCGCGACCTCGTCGACATCGACGGCCTGCTGCGTGCGTTTGCCGCGCGCGATCCGGCGTTCTGGACTGTTCTCGAGAGCCGCGCCCGCCTGCACCATCTGGGCCGGCCGCTCTGGTACGCGATCACGTTCGCACGAAGCTGGCTCGGCACGCCGGTGCCCGCCGATGCGATGGCGCAGATCGACGCGTTCCAGCCCGGGCGCGCGGCGGCGTCGATCCTCTGCGCACTGGTCGCGCGCACGCTTCCGCCGATCGATCCCGACGGCGAAGCGACCCGCGTCCGCGGCCGCGCCAGTCGACTGTTGCTCGCCCGCGCAACATGGCTGCGCATGCCGCCCGCGCTCGTGATCAAACACGGGCTCAGCAAGTTCGCCCGCTCGTGGCTGCCGCGCGGATGGTTCGCGAAGGCGGAGACGGCATGACGCGCCAGGCGTAGGCGCGCGCCGGGTGCCTGCCCCTCCGCCGCGCGCCGGCCTGATGAGACCGCGTCAGGCCGGCGCGACCCAGTCGCCGCTCTTGCCGCCGTGCTTTTCCAGCAGGTGCACGTTCTCGATCACCATGCCGCGATCGACCGCCTTGCACATGTCGTAGATCGTCAAGAGGCCCACCTGCACCGCCGTGAGCGCCTCCATCTCGACGCCGGTCTGGCCCCGCGTCTCGGTGCGTGCCACACACGTGACCGTCGACGCGGCCTCGTCGAGCTGAAAGTCCACCACAACGCGCGTCAGCGCGATCGGATGGCAAAGCGGGATCAGGTCCGCGGTGCGCTTCGCGCCCTGGATGGCGGCGATGCGGGCCACGCCCAGCACGTCGCCTTTTTTTGCGGTGCCGTCGCGAACCAGCGCGAGCGTCGACGGCAGCATGCGGATCCGCCCGCTCGCGACGGCGATCCGCGCGGTCACGGCCTTGTCGCCGACATCGACCATGTGGGCCTCGCCGGCGGTGTTGAAATGGGTCAGGCGGCTGTCGTTCATGTCACGTCCGGTTACTTTCGCCAGGCAGTCGCTCACCCGAACGGATGCAAACCGACAACTCGGCGCGACTATCATACAAATGGGTCCGTACCTCTGGCGGAACACCGGGTTGCCTGTCCGCCGTATCCGTCGTTCGTCGCCGTCTGTCGCTCCTGCCCGCTGCATCCGCCTTCTTCAAGCTGCGCCTCGTGAACCGCCCGTTGCTCCGAGCCATTGCCTTTGCCGTCGCCACGACCCTCGCGGTGCCGCCGGTCGTGTTGCATCCGGCAGCAGCGGCGAACGAGTTGCCGACGTTGGGCGAGGCCGGCGCCGACGACCTCTCGCCGGCCAACGAGCGCAAGCTCGGCGAAGAGATCATGCGCGAGGTGGTGAGCGACCCCCAGTATCTGCCCGACCCCGACACCGTCGAGTACCTGAACAAGCTGGGCTACCAGCTCGTGGCCGCGAGCAAGGCGCGCTACATGGACTTCACGTTCTTCTGCGTGAAGGATCCGATGATCAACGCGTTTGCGCTGCCCGGCGGGTTCATCGGCGTGCACAGCGGCCTGATCCTGATCGCGCAGACCGAATCCGAACTCGCCGCGGTGATCGGCCACGAAATCGGCCACGTCGAGCAGCGCCACATCGCGCGGATGCTGACGAAACAGAAAGAATCGACCGCGATCGCCATCGGCGCGCTGCTGCTGGCGCTGCTCGCCGCACGCAGCAACTCGTCGTCGGCGGGCGACCTCACGCAGGCCGCGATCCTCGGCGGCCAGGCCGCGGCGATCCAGCAGCAGCTCAACTTCTCGCGCGACGCCGAGCGCGAGGCCGACCGGGTGGGCTTCCAGACCCTGGTCGGCGCCGGCTTCGACGCGACCGCGATGGCCACGTTCTTCGGCCGCATGCAGCAGAGCACGCGCATCTACGAATCGGCGGCGCCGGCCTACCTGCGCACCCACCCGCTCGACACTGAGCGGATGGCCGACATCCAGGCGCGCGTGCGCGAGGTGCGCGTCAAGCAGCGGCCCGACAGCCTCGACTTCCAGCTGGTGCGCTCGCGGCTGCGCGTTTTGCAGGACGACTCGGTGCAGGGCCTGCGCGACGCGCGCGGCGTTTTCTCTGGCCAGCTGGCCAATCGGGCCACGCCGTCCGACATTGCCGCGTACTACGGGCTCGGGTACGCCAACCTGCGGCTGGGCGAGAACACGCTGGCCCTCGAGAACGTGCTGGCCGCACGCAAGCGCGCCGGCACCGGCACGGCGATGATCGAGAAGCTCTACGCGCAGGCGCGCTTCGCGGCGGCGCGAACCCAGCAGGACCGCGACGATGCCGTGCAGTTCGCGAAGGATTCGACGACGCGGTTCCCGATCTCGCGGCTGATCGGCCTCAACTACGTCGACCTGCTGCAGAAGTCGAACCGCAACGACGAGGTGATCACCTACCTGCGCGACCAGCTCTCGGTGCCGAAGTCCGACCCGAAGTACTACGAGCTGCTCGCGCGCAGCTACGCGGCGCTCAACAAGAAGACGCTCCAGCACCAGGCGACCGGCGAGCTGTACGCGATGATGGGCGCAACCCCCGCCGCCATCGAACAGTTCCAGATGGCACGCAAGGCGGCGGATGCCGACTTCTACGTGCTGTCGGAAGTCGACGCGCGCCTGCGCCAGCTCACCCAGCAGTTGAAGGAGCAGCGCGAGGAGCTGGCCCGCAGCGGCCGGAAGATGCCGGACCCCGATCGGCCGCGCTGATTGCTACCCCCTCCCCCGCAGGCGGGGGAGGGAAAACGCGCTGGCGCTGGATCTCCCAGGTCAATTTCAGCTGTAACAAACCCGCCTCCAGAGGGAAACGGCCGAGCAACCTCCCCGGCGCGCAATACGGTCACGCAATCAACCCAACAACGGAGACCGGTCATGAGCGAACTGCTGGACGACTTCGGCGACCTGCCTGCCTTCCCCGACGCCATCCTGGCGGCGGACGAGGCGGACGCCTGGACCCTCAGTGAACTGCACGAGTCCGCGGACCTCGGCTCACTCCGGTCGGCCTGGACCCGCGCTGATGAACGGACCTTCTGACCCCAACCTCCCCCGCCCGACCCCGCCCGC
>JBAIYN010000684.1:0-1949 GCA_037915775.1 Burkholderiales bacterium
CGCCCGAGCGCGCCAGGATCGACATCGCGCGCAGGATGATCGCGCGGTGCAGCCCGGCCATGATGTCCTCGCGCTTGTCGCCGAGGCTCAGGCGGTCGCGCAGCTCGGCGCCGGCGAACACGGTGCAAGTCGAGTTGATGCGGATCGTCTTGGTCGACTTCATCGCCAGCGGGCCGAGCTCGTGCAGGCCCATGTTCATCTCGTCGGCGATGTAGCCGAGGTAGCGTCCGCAGCCGGCCGCGCAGCGGTCGTTCATCTGGAAGCTCTCGACGATGCCGTGCGGGTCGACCTGGATCGCCTTGGTGTCCTGGCCGCCGATGTCGAGCACGGTCGCGGTGCCCGGATACATCACGTGCGCCCCGAGCCCGTGGCACAGGATCTCGGAGCGGATGTGCTCCTTGGAGAACGGCAGGCGGGCACGACCGTAGCCGGTGCCGACCACGTAGGTCTCCTCCAGTTCGGTGTCGAGGATGCCCTTGATCGGCGCCTCGACCTGCGCGCGCCGTGGCTTCGTCGCAGGCAGCGCGGTGAACGTGTTCTCCAGCGCGTCGAGCAGGTGGCGCTTGATCGAGTCGCCGTAGACGCGGTTCTCGACCTCGATGATCGAGCGGTCGAACAGGTTCAGCAGGAAGTCGTAGCGCACGCCCGCCTCCTTGGCGACCGTTTCGCCGATCGCCAGATACTGGCTGCCGGCGATGTCGCGGAAGAAGTCGCTCTTGCGCTTCGCCCCCGGCGCGAACAGCGCCGGTGCCTCGACGTTCAGGCGCTTGAACACCTCGTCGAGCGCGGCGCCGACGGCGCTCTTCATGTCGCCGAACTTCGCGGTATCGAGGCTGCGCTGGCAGGTCTGGTACAGGTCGCCGAGCTGCTCGCGGTACTGCTCGGCGCGGAAGTCGCGTTCCAGCTGCGCCAGGAACTCGTCCAGCGCGCCGTTCAGCGCCTGTGTGCGCGCGAGCGCCTGCCGAAACAGGTGGAATCGGCTGTTGACCAGCGCTTCCTGCTTGGCGATGGTCGCGGCGGTGTCGTAGTTCGAGCGCGAATTCGTGATGCCGCGGCCGAGGACGTTCTGGTGTTCGTCGATCACCACCGCCTTGGTGGTGGTCGAACCGAGATCGATGCCGATGAAGCAGCGCATGTCGTCCCCCGCCCTAGTGCGCAGCCGCGATCGGGATGACCGTCGAGGACGACCCGGCCGCGGTGCGCTTCTGCTTGACCATCTGGAAGTAGCTTTCGAGCCGGTTCTTCACGTTCGCCGCCGAGAAGTAGCGCGGGTCGACGAGGTCGGTCTCGATGAACGCGGCCGGCTTGCCGGTGCGCTTCTCGACCTCGCGCAGGATCAAGAGCTGCCCGGCCGAGAAGCTGTTGCAGCTCTTGATCGAGTTGATCAGCAATCCGTCTGCCTGGTACTGGTCGATGTACTTGCAGATCATGTCGATCCGCGACGGCAGGTTCAGGTTCGTGTAGCAGCCGAGGCAGTACTCGGCGAGCGACTCGAGCGGATGGTCGGCATCGTGGCGGAAGCCGAAGTCATACAGCCCGCCGACCTTCGCGTACGTGGAGGCGACGACCACCGCGCCTTCCTCGTAGAACATCTTCCAGAAGTCGCGGAAGCTGGTCCAGTTCGGCGGGCCCTCGACGACGAGCCGGTACTTCTCCTCGCCCATCTCGCCGTCGGGCGTCACCGGGCCCTTGCCTTCGCGCACGCGCTGCTCGATCTCGCCTCGCAGCACGCGGTAGTACTGCGTCGCCTCGGGCGTGCCGCGGAACGCGGTGAAGATGGGGCCGATGTAGTAGACCGCGCCGAAGTAGCCGTCGATCGGGGAGGGGCGGTTCTTCGCCGATTGCAGCACGGCGACCAGGTCCTCCTCGGCCTTCTGCGATTCCTTCATGTACTGGCGCAGGCGGTCGATGTCGAACTTCACGCCGGACACGCGCTCCAGCGTCGGGAT
>JBAIYN010000225.1:0-1639 GCA_037915775.1 Burkholderiales bacterium
GACCGGGCCCGATTCGAAGCGTTTCTTGAGATTGCCGAGCACGTTGCCCCACGCGCGGTCGAAGTATGCGTAGGCCTTGTCCCACTCGCCGCCTTCGCCCCAACCGGTGTGATGCAGCGACACGCGCGTCTGCCGCTCGGCGACCGGTTCGAAACGCACGATCACGAACGTGCGCTGCGCACGCACCTGCGGCAGGCTCGGCGGCGCGTTCCAGTCGAACGAAATCATCCTTTTCGGCTGCAACGCCATGAAGCGCATCTCGTCGGCGCCCTTCATGCCGGGCTCCCCGAGGGGATTGATATAGATGTGGAACGCGCCGCCCACGCGCGGGTCGATCTCCGCGTCGGGCGCGAAGAAGCTCGTGATTCCCGCGCGCGTCGTCCACGCCTCCCATGCCTGGTCCAGCGTGGCGTCGATCAGCACCTGCTTGTCGATCGCGCGTTCCGCCGCCGGCGCGATCGACGCCAGCGCCAGCAACCACAGCAGTGCAATGATTCGCTTCATGCTGCCTCCCCGGCGCAGACCACGAACTGCGCCCGCACCCGATTCCAGCTTCACGCGCACCGCCCTGCGCACCGCGGCGATCGCCCCGGCCCTCATCGCCGGCTCCGTGCTGCGCGCTTGGCGGCGCGGTTGCTCGCGACCAGGGCGTAGCGCGCCAGCGCCTGTTCCCACATGCGGTTCAGATCGTCGCGCAAGGCCTGCAATGCGGCCGGGTCGACCGCATACACGTTGCGCGTCGCGAAGGAACGGAACGTCACCAGCCCGGCGTTCACGAGCAGGCGCAGGTGCTTCGACACCGCGGGCCGGCTGACCGGCACGCGCTCGGCGATCTCGCCGACCGATCTTTCGCCCTGCAGCAGCAGGCGCACGATCCGTTCGCGCGTCGGGTCCGCGAGGGCGGCCAGCACCGCATTGCTCGATTTCGCCATCGCCGTTCAGGCCGGCGCGCCGCCGTTATCGGTAACCATGCGGCAACGGTAACCGGCGGGTTACCGATAATCAAGCCGCATCGCGTGCGCTGGCTATGCCGGCCGCAGCACCAGCTTGCCGATCGCCCTGCGCTGCAGCAGATCCTCGAGCGCGCGCGCGGCGTCGGCGAGCGCAAAGACCTTCGGTGCGCGCGGGTTCAACCTGCCCTGCGCCAGCCACGTCATCAGGTCGCCGAGCAGGCGCGCGTTGTCCTGCGGGTGCCGCTGCGCGAACTCGCCCCAGTACACACCGACCGCGGACGCTTCCTTCAGCAGCAGCAAATTGGCCGGAATCCTCGGTATCTCGCCTCCGGCAAAGCCGATCACCAGCAGGCGGCCGCGCCACGCGATCGAGCGCAACGCGGTCTCCGTGTAGGCCCCGCCCACCGGGTCGTAGATCACATCGACGCCCTTGCCATCGGTGATCCCCTTGATCGCATCGCGCAGGTCGGCCGACGCATAGTTGATCAGCGCATCGGCGCCAGCCGCGCGGCACGCGGCGAGCTTCTCGTCGGTGCCGGCGGCCGCGATCACGCGCGCGCCCGCGAGCTTCCCGAGCTCGACCGCCGCCAGGCCGACGCCGCCGCCGGCCCCGAGCACGAGCAGCGTCTCGCCCGCCTTCAGCTGCGCCCGATCCGCCAGCGCATGCTGCGACGTGGCGTAGGTCA